>JANPIB010000112.1:0-10162 GCA_031424775.1 Chitinophagales bacterium
CAAAAATGAAAGCCAGTCGATAAATGTTCGCACTATTCGGACTTACCGGTCCCCAGCTTACAGCAGGATCAATTGGAGTAACGCTACCTACAGCCGAAGCCTTTGTAATCGCAAGTTCTTCTCTTTTTTGGAGCAGATAAACAAACAGCTTTTCCTTGATGCCTTTTTGGCGTTCAATATCAAGCAATACTCTTTGTTTAGCAGGGATGGATTTTAACGTTGATTCATTTATGCCATAAGATCTCCGCCGATCATTCTTAAGATTTTCCGCTGACTTTCTTACGTTAGTCAGATCTTCTAAGACATTCTTTCTCAGCTTCTCAATCTGTCCCTCTGTTGTCTTAATAGTAGGATGCGTTGCAGGAATAGTTTTAAGGTCCTGCTCTCTTTGTAATTGTAACTGGTTATAATTCTGAATCAATGAGGTTAACGTACCGTCATTAACTGTTAACGCACTGGGAACAATGTCATACTTCTTATCAGACCTGGACATATACTCCCTGATATGTTCCATATTCCAAAGTTGTAGCTCCTGGTTATCCAGTTCGTCTTGCAGAGACTTGATCTTTTGAAAATTTGCACCTCCCTGAACCTCCAGATCAATAACACCAGTTTGTTGACGAAAGCCTTGTAACTGATCTTCTACCTTATCCATCTCACCATTAAGAATTGCCAACCTATCCTCTATGAATTGAATACTATTTAATACAATCCTGTTTTTATCTTCGATGTTAAGTTTATCATACTCCCGAACCAATTGATCCAGAACGTCTTTCCCTTTATCAGGTATCTCACAGGTGATATTGATTTGTACCACTGCTGCATCCTTACTCATTTGTTTAACGCTAAGTGCCCCAGCTAATTGTCCCGCAACACTCCAGGTAGTTCTCCAGTATATAAAATACTTATAATCACTTACTACTGATGCTCCATCAATTGATAATGCGATGTCGCCTTTTGTTGTAGATATTATTGAACCATTGGTTACTACTTGATTTTTTCCTTCCCAACTGGCTGTTATCTTATTTTTGATCTTATTGAAAGTTACCTCAATTTCCCTTGTAGAGTCTTTTACACTTAGTACTTTAGCCTGAATGGGTGAGTACGTATACATCTCAGAACGTTTCACCTTTCCCTGATTGTAATACATAAGATCAAGCCCCATAGATTTTACTACCCTGTTCATAAGCGTAGCAGACTTTAGTATTACCATTTCGTTAGAAAGATTGCTAGTTCTGCCTCCCATCAGGTTATCTAAAGATATTTCCGAAGGTACACTAGACCTTCTTTCATTATTCTTTATTAGTATAGAAATAGCAGAATTATACAATGGTACAGTATACCTGATGTAGAGAAACGCTACAGTTATTGTAAACGCAAGTGCAACTATAAACCATGGCAGATATACCATGTATTTAAAGAAAATTTCCTTGGGGCTCATCTTAACGCTACCGCCATCCTGCATCAAACTACCTGATCCCTGATTAGACATATAGATTATTTTGGATATTGTTCAAATAGTATTACCGTATAAACTGTAAGATTAGGAGTGTTAACGTACTAAGTATCCCTAGAATACTATAGATTGTAGCTAACTCAACTCCTTTACGTTCCTTTACTGCTACTAAAGCTTTACTTGGTATCATTGGCACGTACACTACATCATTTTGCTGCAGCACGAAATAGGGAGATTTAAATATTTCATTTGATAGAAGATTAAGGTTACCAAACTCTCTTTTACCATTTACCTCTCTTATCACAGTGACACTATCTCTTCTACCGGTTTCTGTCAGATCACCGGACTGACCTAAAGCTTCTAGTATAGTAATCTTACCTTCCGGAACACTAATTACACCTTGCTGTTTTACTTCTCCCAACATGGTTACTTTAAAGTTAGAAAAGTCAACAGTAACAACCGGATCTCTCAAATAAACTTTTAATTTCTCTAACAATAGGCTTCGAAGTTCCATCCTAGTAAGTCCGGCAACTTTTAAGTAGCCGAATTGCGGATATAATATATTTCCCTCACTATCTACCGTTGCAATCCCTGGAGCTCCGTTTGCACCTAAGGCATACGGCTGCACTGAAGCAGCGTTTAATGCTATTACACCAATTTGTAGCTTATCACCAGGTTGTATTTTTACTTCGTAATTCTGCCAAATACGTGCATGGCTGCTGTCACGATTTTCCGCACTTAAATAATTAATGTTTTTCTTTTGAACTTTACAGGCTGGCATTAAAGCCGCGAAGCAAATGAGGGCAAACAAGAAGGAAAAGTTAGTTCGCATAAAAGATATTTAAGAGCAAAGCTTCGCTTACCTTACTCCCATTTGAGGGTAAAGGATATAGTTTCGAAGTCAGCAAATATAGTGACGCATATTAGCTTTATCGTTACACTTAGTGGTAATTACAATACTTAACCTTGTAATTAACTAATGGGCTTAAAATATTGGATGGAGAAAATATTTTACTGAGTATTGAATCGCTTTTTTAGTGACCCGATTTTTAATAACAATGACTCACCATCCAAGTCAATTAATTGATTGTTACTGTTGAATTTTGCATGTACCATTAGTTCCAGATTCCTTCTGTTAAGATTATGGATAGGATACCGTATAAAATCATTGATATCCCCAAACAATTCTGAGGCAGCCAATCCAATTTTTTGCAGGTGATGATTAATAAGTAGTCGATAAACATATTTTAAAATGTTACCTCGACTGCCAATATTCCTACAGATTCTAATTTGATTGATTTTATACTGTCTTGCAAGTTGAATTACAATTGGCAACACAGCTGGCTCGGTATGTATATGGTGATGCGAGTCGATTTTAGAAGGGGAAATTCCATTTTTTATCATCATTTGCAACTGGGCTTCAAATTCACGATAGATAGCAGTCTTCTCAACTTTGGTAAGGAACCATAAGTGATTTCGTTTGAAGCAAAACTGACCTTCGTTTACAAAACGCTTACACTTTTGGATGTGGGTGGTAACAGGTTTGCCTTGAGTGAGGTTCAGGTGAATGCCGATTGCTTCTGATTGGATATGCCCACTTATGACTCTACTGATTGCATCTTTAAAACCATCATTAAAATTAACAAGCATGGAAGTCGAAGAAATCAATTTTAACCTGAATGCTGTTTCAATTGCTTCATTTACAGGTACGGAGTAGCCAAAATCGTCTGAGTGAATTATAACTCCAGCCATAAGTCTGTAAGTAATAGATTATCAATGGTAAAACCTTGGGCAGTATAGTTCTTAAGGATAAAACTACCCGCTTTTGTACGAACAAAAGCCGGTGTTTTCTTTAACTCATCAACCCATTTACGGTGGATGGGATTACGATAATTCAGACTGAGGAAAACAGATGGATAAATAGAATTCTTATACATACGGCTTAGTAACCTGAGTATTCCTTGCAAGTAAGTAGCATCAGTTACAAAAACATCCACTACAACTATGGAAAGCGTCTTCACATTCAAATAATATAAGACATGACCTACACGAACCTCGTCTTTCCAAAGGCTATGCGATAAGTATTTTTTGCCTTTGGAATATATCCACTCAAAAAAAGGCTTCTGCAAAGAAAGAGAAAGAACTTCAGTTGTTGCAGTATGCTGAAGAACAAGTTGGTTTGCAGCTTCCATATCAAACTGCCGTAGCTCTAAAGAATCGATTTGATGTCTTCCGGTACTCCTAAATAATTGCAGAAAGGATAAAAATCTCTTAACATCAATAATTTTACGACTCTTGTATGTGCGGTAAAGATTCTGTGGGCTTAGTAATCTTTTGTTCCTTAATATATTGGAAATAATACTTTTTATGGAATGTTCAACTGGAAAGAAGATATAACTCCTGAAACCGGTATAAGCCTCAAAACCTGCTTTTTGCAACGGCTTCAAGGCTGTTGTTGCACCCCAGGACATTTGTGATCCTTTCTTTATTGCTTCAGCATCACAATAAGCCACTAAGGTTTGAAAAACGCCTTTCCCTCTATGCTCTAAGGCAACTTTAGTTCTTTCACTCCTATGAGTAAGTAATTTCCTGCCTTTAAAGTTCATCCTAAATTCAATAAATCCTTCTACCCCGACTGCTTTTCCATCCTGAAGTGCAAAATAGACCAGGCTGCAAGGTTTTTCAACTGAGAAGAACTCCTTTCTCCATTGGAATTCACCAATCTGGTTTAACCCATTCAACTTGGGAATATCCTGTATAGTAGCTTTATGAAACTCCAACTATCTTGTGTTGAAGGAGCAAACTAACTTATTTCCATGTATTCTATTTATGTGTGAAGAAGGAAGTTTTACTCCATAATACAAATCGTTAACTTGGTTGCAGTAATCACTAAAAATCCAGCCTTTCATGAATACTTCCTCTAATCGCTATTATTCCCTTGATGTATTTCGTGGTGCTACTGTTGCTCTAATGATTTTAGTGAACAATCCTGGAAGCTGGGGTCATATCTATGCTCCTTTGGAACATGCAACATGGCATGGCTGCACTCCTACAGACCTGGTATTTCCTTTTTTTTTATTTGCAGTGGGTAATGCCATGGCTTTTGTAATGCCACGGTTTGAACAGAAGGGACCTTCAGCATTCTGGGGTAAAGTCATCACTCGAACGCTTCTCATTTTTTGTATAGGGTTGTTTCTAAACTGGTCTCCTTTTGTAAAATGGGATGGAGACAAGTTGGTCGGTAAACCTTGGGAAACAGTCAGGCTTTTAGGTGTTTTACAACGGATAGCCATTGCTTATTTCTTTGCCTCTGTAATTGTTTTTTATGCGAAAGCAAGGGGAGCTTTCGTATTGGGAGCTATTATCCTCCTTTTGTATTGGATATTGTGTTGGATGCTAGGTAGTCCGGCAGACCCCTATTCATTACCTGGATATTTTGGAACTGAGGTAGATAAAACAATTTTAGGTGTGTCGCACATGTACAAAGGTGAGGGAGTTCCATTTGATCCTGAAGGACTTACAAGTGCACTTCCAGCAATTATACAAGTGATATTTGGTTTTCTGGTTGGCCAGTACATCCAGTTAAAAGGAAAAAATGCTGAGATGCTCTCCAATCTTTTTGTTGCCGGATTAATTCTAGTTGTTGCTGGTTATATGTGGGATTTAGCTTTCCCCATCAATAAAAAGATCTGGACCAGCAGTTATGTAGTGTACACTTCAGGCCTAGCCATATTAACATTAGGTATACTCATTCACCTTTTGGAATTCAAAAACACAAAAGGAGCCTGGAGCCGTTTCTTTGATGTTTTTGGCAAGAATCCCCTTTTCATCTTTGTACTCAGTGGCTTTTTACCAAGAGTCCTGGGATTATTCCGTTGGGTTGATCATTACACCCCTGAAGGTAAAAAGGTCTATACCTCTCCCTTTCCGTGGTTTTATGAGAATATCTGTAAACCTATTTCGTCTGATCTAAAATTAGGCTCTTTAGTCTATGCACTATGCATGATCGCATTTTATTGGTTGATCGTGTACATACTAGATAAAAGAAAGATATACATTAAAGTATGATGGGTTTTAAGCTAAGGTTTGAGGGTTTCTTAATACATCACCATGGCATTAATAACTAATTTGCGCCTTGAATGAACTTGAAAGAAATCATCCAGAATCCAGGCTTTCGCTTTATAGTGAAGTTCCTCGTGATCTTCCTTGGGCTGAACTTTTTCAATGATTTATACATAGGAATTACTGCTCCCGGTGGATTGTACATTCAATTTCTGGAAGAACATGTCAATTATATAGCTTGGATCCGTCACTCCATACTTTGGGGCTCGAAGCATTTGTCTGGTTTGTTTGGATACGAATCTTACATTGATGGTCCCTTTCACCTTCGATCTGTAACCGGACCTGGAGTTCAGATGGTATATTCCTGCATAGGATTGGGTATTATGAGTTTTTGGACTGGATTTGTTTTAGCCCATGAGTTAAAATGGAAGAAGAAATTATTCTGGACTTTATTAGGACTGATAGTTATTTGGATCATTAACTGTTTCAGGGTTTCAGTTATCCTTGCTGCAACCGTGAATAGATGGAATCCCAGCAAGTATCTTGACCATCATGATACCTTCAATATCATTGCTTACATCTTCATCTTTATCTTGATTGTGCTATTTGTAAAAAGAGAGGGGTTACACAAGTCAGGCAACGAACCCAATGTAAAAACTGCATCATCTTGACTTTTGTTGTTCCTCCCCTTTAGAGGTTAGAGGGAAAACATTCTTTCTGCTTTCTCAATACTTTCTGGCTTACCCACATCCATGAATTTGCTTTGGGAATGATCGAATGCCTGTATGAAGTTATCCTTTGCAAGATCAAGGTAAACATCAACCATGGAAAATTTACCTTCTCTTTTAAGATGATTGAATATACTGCCACTAATCACATGGATACCACTGAATGCTTTTTGCTGAAGGCTTAATGCATCTTTTATGATCTTCTCTTCTCCAGTAGCTATATTTCTCCAACCACAGAGTTCATTTTTATCATTAAATAAAAAATACCTTGATGTGCTTCTTTCAGTAACTGCCAGTGTTGCGATAGCATTACTGTTCAACTGCTGTTG
Organism: Chitinophagales bacterium; assembly: GCA_031424775.1. Classification (GTDB taxonomy): domain Bacteria; phylum Bacteroidota; class Bacteroidia; order Chitinophagales; family Chitinophagaceae; genus JAEZDC01. The sequence continues at coordinate 6,576 of JANPIB010000112.1, forward strand.
CATCATAGCTGAAAGGTTCAAATCTGTTAGGATGTCTACATTCATCAGCACAAAAGCTTGCTCGTTCTGAAGATACCATGCTGCTTTTTTCAATCCCCCTCCTGTCTCCAAAACAACATCCGTTTCATCGGAGATAGTGATATTATTTCCCCAGCCCTTATTTACTTTAACAGCTGAGATGATTTGCTCAGCAAAATGATGCACATTTACGATAACCTCTTTTATTCCAAACTGCTGCAGGTATTCAATATTTAGGTGTAGAAGACTCTTGCCATTCACAATAGCCAAAGCTTTCGGATGGTGATCCGTCCAGGGCTTTAACCTGGTTCCTAATCCTGCTGCTAAGATCATTGCTTTCATAAAGACCTCAACCAGTTTTGTTCGTTAATATGATTCAACTCCACTTGCACCTTATACTTATTCCTCAAATGCCTGGCAGTTTGCTCTGCAGCATACACACTTCTATGCTGACCACCGGTGCAACCAAAATTTATCATCAGGTTCTTAAATCCTCTTTTAATATAATCTTCAACCGAGATATCTACAAGATCAAACACACTATTCAGGAAATCCTCCATTTTGGTTCTTTGCTCAAGAAAATCCATTACAGGCTTATCCTTACCGCAAAGAGTTTTGTAGTCATCAAATCTTCCTGGGTTTAGAATTCCCCTCATATCAAAAATAAATCCACCACCATTTTCAGATTCATCTGTAGGAATTCCTTTTTTATAAGAGAAACTATTGATCTTAATCAATAACGGCGTATTCTCATCAGCCTGTATCGGTTCAAACTTCTTGATCATATCATCATCAACAATCATCTTTAGTGCTTTGTAAAACTCAGGCAGATCAATTCCAATATCCATATTCTTTACAAACCATTTCAGGTTCCGCAAAGCCAGGGGAATACTGCTTAGGAAGTGAGCCTTACGTTGAAAGAATCCTCTGAAACCATAAGCACCCAACACCTGCAACAAACGGATCAGCACATAACCGTTATACTGATGTATAAAAACACTTCTGCTAATTGGATGATCCAGCAACTGATCAATTTCATCCATGTAATAATTCAGTAAACTACTTTTCCATTCATCACTAAGTTCTGCTTTAGCCTGCCACAGCATAGATGCAACATCATACTGCAAAGCACCGTGCATTCCTCCTTGATAATCGATGAATCGCACCCCATCATTCTTCATGATAATATTCCGGCTCTGAAAATCACGGAACATAAAATATTTGTACGGGGTACGTGTTAGGTAAGTGCTAAGGTCTTCAAAGTCATCCAGCATCGCCTGTTTATCATAGGGCTGCTTCAAAGTGTCAAGAAAGTAATATTTGAAATAAAGCAGGTCACTTAATATCGCCTGCTTGCCGAATTCTTTTGCAGTTAAGCACCAATCATAATTCAATCCCTTATCGCCAAGAATCTGGATTCTTGCAAGTTGCTTCAGGCTTTTCTTGAAAAGCCCATACACATAATCATTGTGACCATGCTCACCTAGTTTATCCAGCAGGCTTTCTGTTCCAAGATCTTCTTGTATATAAATCGATGTATCATCGCTTATTGCAAGAATTTCCGGTACCGGAAGATTCTTTTGTCTGAAATGAAAGGTGAAATTGATGAACGTTCGGTTCTCCTTGAGATTATTGTTGTAAGTAGCAATAAATGTTTCTTGAGCTGAGTATACCCTGAAATATATTCTGTCACTTCCGCTTTGGGGCAGTTTTTCAATCCTGTCTGCAGCTTCTCCTCTCCAATTCTGAAATAATGATTCAATACCCTCAAGGACAGCTTCCATACTTTTATTTGCAGCGAAAATAGATTATTTATGAGACCAGCTGAGGTATAGATGGCATCGTCTGTTGTGTCACTCACTTCGAGGTTCCACTTTTATTGCATCAGTTAGCGTAGTCCCGAGCTTTCGGAATCCTGAGCATGGCGAAGGATCATACACTTCGAGGTTCCGTTTTTATGTCACCAACAAACTAAAAACCCAAAACTCTAAACTGGCTATCTTCCATCTCCATCCAACAAGTTTCCTAGCCCACCTAAAATGCTTCCTTCCTCCCTTCGTGAGGTAGTTCCGTATGATAATATCCTGCTTGCCAATCTGCTTACAGGTAAAGTTTGTATCCACACCTTACCAGGACCACGAAGCACAGCAAAGAATAAACCTTCACCTCCAAAGATTGTGTTCTTAATTCCACCCACAAATTGGATATCATAGTTTACTGAACGAGTGAAACCAACAATACAACCAGTATCGATCTTCAAAGTTTCGCCAGGTTGCAATTCTCTCTCCATTACGTATCCACCTGCATGCATAAAAGCAAACCCGTCACCTTCAAGTTTCTGCATAATAAATCCTTCCCCACCAAACAAACCTGTTCCAAGTTTGCGCTGAAACTCAATTCCAACACTCACACCTTTCGCAGCACAGAGAAAAGAATCTTTTTGGCAAATAACGGCTCCACCCATATGCATCAGATCTACTGATATTATCTTACCTGGATAAGGTGAGGCAAAACTCACTTTCCTTTTTCCATGTCCTATGTTCGTGAAAGCTGTCATAAAAAGACTTTCACCAGTCAACAACCTTTTACCAGCACCCCAAAGCTTATTAAGCAAGCCACCTTGCTGCTGACTTCCATCGCCAAAAATTGTTTCCATTTGAATGCCATCATCCATCATCATAAATGCACCTGATTCAGCAATCGCAGTTTCGTTTGGGTCTAACTCCACCTCCACGTATTGCATTTCTTCTCCATAAATTCGAAAATCTATATCGTGATTATTTCTCATGAGTAATGATTGTTATGCAAATTATGAAATGAGTAATAGTAGCAAAAAGAATTACTATTGATTGAAAGTATAGATGTCAGAAGCTTTATTAATGATGCGTTGGGTTCTGATGCTAGTTGATAAAACTTAAGTTTCTCTGAGTAGTATAAAACAAAAAAAGCCCCGAAGAAAACTTCGAGGCTTCAATAAATATGGCAGCTACCTACTCTCCCGCATTGTTGTGCAGTACCATCGGCCATGAGGGGCTTAACTTCTCTGTTCGGTAAGGGAAGAGGTGAACACCCTCGGCAAAACCACCATAAAAAGATAACGGGAATAAATCACCGTGTAATAAGATGACATATCGGAAAAGCAAGATCTCTTGAATATCTAAATCTCAGGATAACCTGAATAATAAAATTAAAGCTTACGGGTAATTAGTACTACTCGACTTCGCTGTTACCAGCCTTACATCTGTAGCCTATCAACGTCATCGTCTCTGACGACCCTTAAAAGTAAACTCATCTTGAGGAAGGTTTCACGCTTAGATGCTTTCAGCGTTTATCCTTGCTGTACATAGCTACTCTGCATTACACCTGGCGGCATAACAGATACACCAGCGGTACATACGACCCGGTCCTCTCGTACTAAGGTCATGTCCTCTCAATTTACTAGCGCCCACCACAGATAGGGACCGAACTGTCTTGCGACGTTCTGAACCCAGTTCACGTGCCACTTTAATCGGCGAACAGCCGAACCCTTGGGACCTTCTCCAGCCCCAGGATGTGACGAACCGACATCG
>JANPIB010000113.1:0-6943 GCA_031424775.1 Chitinophagales bacterium
TAAGGAGAGGTGGAGACCAATACGCAAATCGGGACTTAAAACCCAGTCGCACTCAAGGTTCACTCCATCTCTTCTTCCACAAAATTTATATCCTAAACATTATCTTCAAAGAACTAAGGCAAATCTAAAGGTCGCACTCTTGTACAATTCTATCTCTAATGAGCAAAAGAATAAACCAAAAGCAAGAAAAAGGTCTGTATATTAAAGCTGGCTTGCTTCAGAAGCTTTTTTCATCTTAATTTAATGTAATTAAAGCATAACATTGTTACACAAAGGATAGTTTCACGTTTCCCTATGAAGTACAAAGTTGAGTTCGAGAATAATATGCCCGTTCGTGCCATACTGGTACGTTCGTCTAACCGAATTGATAATCTAACTGACTTCGGAGAAATAGATGGAAAATCATCTGTAAAGTTTCTGCATGTAGATGCAGAGAGCGAATCAGATGCACTAAAACAAGCTCAGCGGATCGTAACTACCATTTTCAAGTTTTAATCACCCTCTACTTAGAAGAATTCACATCAAGAGATCATCCGTTCTTTTTCATAGGCTTCCTGAACTGATGAGGCTAGCCTGTTCAGATCATCAATAGCCTCTTCCCTGGTATTAAAGCCTTTGGGTGCAGCAGTTATGATCCGACCGAATGATGCTTTGATCTTCCAAAACCAAAGAATGTCTCTTTCTATATAGCAACGATATGCTGCTGAATTTTTTCTCTCCATAACGCAAAACAAATTGTGTGATCAAAATATTGATCGACTCGAGGTTTATAAAGGAGAGAAACAGTATCGTTCGTAAGGAACGTTATTTTGTGTTCATCAAACAGAGTAAACAAAAAGAAGATGGTGTAAGATAGCATATTAAACTAAGCATACCAATTATAAAACAAGCTGTTAATGGTCTATTCTTATTTACTCGTTGGGAGAACTATTTTCACAATATCTTATAAAGATGTAACTTTCCCCATCATCCAATAGCATAGCATTCCTTCTAGCGGGACATCTTCTTCAGACAGGTTCTTTCACACAACAATCATCTAATTATGGAACTTACCGACACTAAGAAAAGTTTCTTTCGCATCAGTCCAAAACAGCATGTTGCACCTGAACTGAATATCGCCTACAAAGCAAGAGTACACTCTATTGATCTTATGAGAGGTGCTGTTATGATCATTATGGCTCTTGACCATGTTAGGGATTATTTTCATGAACCTGCATTTCACTACGACCCTACTGATCTGAGTAAAACCAGCGTTGCTATTTTCCTTACCCGTTTCATCACACATTTCTGTGCACCAGCATTTATGTTGCTCAGCGGTACATCAGCTTATCTTGTTGGTGAACGTAAAGGAAAGAAAGCTCTCAGCACTTTTCTCCTAACAAGAGGCTTGTGGCTGGTATTGCTAGAACTTACTGTTGTGAACTTCGGCTGGTTTTTCGATGTTAGTTATACCAATACCGGAACGTTAGTGATCTGGGCTTTGGGTATGAGCATGATCTGCCTGGCAGGTCTGATCCACTTACCGAAAGCAGTTATTGCAGCATTCAGCCTGTTTATGATCTTTGGTCATAACCTGCTTGATGGTGTAAAGGTATCATTTGACTTTACCTACCTGTGGTCAATACTGCACCAGCCACAAGTATTTCCTTTTAAGAACATAACCTGGTTTTCCTTGTATCCATTAATTCCATGGATAGGTGTAATGGCGATTGGTTATTGCCTTGGCAGTTGGTATAGTTCCACTTTTGATGCTGCAAAAAGACGAAAGCTATTGCTGCAAACAGGAATAGGATGTGTGGTGCTTTTTTTTGCACTCCGTTTCACCAATTGGTATGGCGATGCTGTGCTATGGAACGAACAATCATCATTCGCATTTACGATGCTTTCTTTTCTAAACGTAAGCAAATATCCACCATCACTATTGTACCTACTGGTTACACTTGGTCCACTATTGATTGCACTTGCTTTTACTGAGAAAAGCAATGGCTGGCTCTCAAAACAAATACAGGTCATTGGCAGAGTGCCGATGTTCTACTATCTCGTACATATTTACTTGATTCACCTAGCAGCGATAGTAGCAGTTGAACTAACTCCAGGATTGACATGGCACAACATGATACTTACAAGTTGGGTGAGCTTTACGCCGGAACTTCAAAATGGGTACGGTCTAAACCTGATTGGCACCTATGGAGTATGGATAGGGTTGGTAGTGGTTCTGTACTTTATGTGTAAGTGGTACGACAATTACAAGAGAACTCACAAGCAGTGGTGGTTGAGTTATTTGTAATAGAAAATACTGTGGGGTAAGGTGGATGTATGATGTTTTGATTTAAATTAGTTGCTCATCAAAACTTTCTTTACTGCTATGAAATTATTACTGCTTGTTTTCACGTTTGCACTTACTTCATTCTCTATTTCTGAACCTCGTTTTCAAAAGGATGCTGATTATTCCGCAGCTGATCTGAAAAAGCTCGCTGCAGAGATCAAAACCTTGTTGGATAAATATCCTACGGCTTTGGCAACCTACAAAGGTGCTTTGATCAAAGACTCTACTGCTGTGGGTTCTAAGTGGTTTAGGCTGAAGAAAAAGTTTTCGCTTGCAAGCCAGGCTGCTATTGAAGATGAAGAAGGAAATTACAGGCTATACCTGAACTTTAAAGGATTTTCAAACACCAATTCAGCTCTGGGCATGAGCAAGAGACTTATTGCCTTCCTTCGAAATCAAACTTACGCTTTCGGCAAATTAAAAGAAGTTGCTTCAGGTGAAGATGGATTGATTCAGTTGGATTCCGTTAACCCTACAGATAAGTTTGATGGCGTAAGCATTTACATTCATGTGCCGGATGTAGGGGGATTACCAGATAGGTTTGGTGATAAAAGGGAGAATGATGTAGTGGTGTATATCAATCTTCCATCGAAATGATATGCTATTCTTCACAACCAGTATCTTTAAACAAACTTTCTTATGAGTAAATTAGAAGCCTCCAAAGAATCAGGTGCACACAAAGAATTAAGCAGGCTTGTAGGTAAGTGGCAAGGCACTTCCAAGGTTTGGTTTGAGCCGGGTGAACCAATAGATACAACCGAAGTAACAGGTACGATGAAATTGGTGATGAATGGAAAGTACCTGATGCATGAATACAACAGCAGTTTCCAGGGTAAGCCATTAGAGGGCTTGGCCATCTATGCATACAACTTAATGCTTGAACGTTACGAATGTGCCTGGATAGATAGCTTTCATACAAGCACTTTCATCCTTTTTTCTGAAGGGCAAAGAAATACCACGGAAAACAAAGTACTCGGTAAGTACACTTATGTTACGCCTGAAACTGAACAAGTTTGGGGCTGGCGAACAGAATTGAACATCATAAGCAATGATGAGATCTTGATTACTGCATATAACATCACACCAGAAGGTGAAGAGCAGAAAGCTACTGAAATCGCTTATAATAGAGTGAACTGATCCGCTGTTGCGATAGGCTATGGAGGAAACATTGGCAAGGAATTCATTCAACCAAAGCTTCTAAGTGTTTCCTATAATCAAACTGCAGATCCTCATGCATCGCTTTAATAGCACCCCCCACTTTCTTCAACTGGGTTTCATAAATGTTGCTCAGCACCTTGGTCTTTCGCCATGGTAGCTTCATTTGTTTAAATAAGGATAAGTAGTGCATCAGTATTTCCGCTTCTGCCACTTCGCTTCCTGTATAACGGATGTATTTCTTTGAGTTCCGCAATATCTTACGTAGTGTCTTCTTTGCAAGAAAAACACTGGAGGTATTCACCTCTGTAAAGCCTTCATCTATCTCTGCTTTCACCAAGGCGATATATCCATCAAGGTCATGCGATTGAAACAGGATGTAATCGAGCAATTCTTTATTCTCTTTCTTAAACCTTACCAGCCTCAGGCAGAGTTTTATCAATTCTTCCTTCGTTGAGTGTTGCAATTGTACTTTGATATCCTGTGAGCTACTTGCCTTCATCAAGCTAAAGTACGTGTAAGAAAGAATGATTAATCCGAGCTGGACTACTTTGAAGTTTGAGTTGTTTGCATGTAATTTTCAGACAGGGTGGTAAGTAACTTCAGCTTTTAAAATTAATTGCTTAAAACAAGCTTTTTGATGTGCAGCAATCAGGATGATACTGTGATAACAAAGAAATAAATTCAAAATCTAAGTAGCTAACATTCTATAAATCATTCATTCGCACAGGAATACTAATATAGAAGCGATGATTATCCAATCATAATGCTCCTGTTCCTTCTCATCATACGTCAACGTTCATCCCACTGCCCTTACATCTAACCGCCTGTCGAAATAGCGTGTATCACTGGAAAGAGCCAGGGTACTTTTACCTGAAAGAGATACGACATGCTTACAAAGATTTACAGGCAGTCCCTGATAACAGCCTTTTTTATTGCAATATTATTTTCTGCAAATGCACAAGGAACAATCCAGGGAATACTAAAGGACAGCATAACCGGCCAAGCTATTCCCGGTGTAAATATCACGCTGGCAAAAAGCACTGAGCCCGGCCACATTTTATATAAGCTAATATCTACGGATAAGGGTAGCTATAAAATCAGCCTTAAAGAGGCTGGCAATTACGTGTTAATAGCTCGCCACGTAAACTACAAACCTTTCAAGAAGGAAATAGATGGCAGCGTTAATACTAATGTCAATATAATGTTATCGAGAGCCGTCACCACCTTGGGTGATGTGAAAGTTGAATCTAAGAAATCAACGATCGAACAGCAAGACGACCGTATCATTTATAATCTGGAAAACGATCCTGCTTCTAAAACCGAGAATGCTATAGACATACTACGGAAAACACCAATGGTGAGCGTAGATGGAAATGACAATATCCAGCTGAACGGACAAACTAATTATAAAATACTGCTCAACGGTCGTGAAACATCGATGTTTACCACCAACCCGGCTGCAGCTTTGAAAAGTTTTACCGGTGCAACGATCAGCAGGATAGAGATCATCACCAACCCTTCTGCAAAATATGATGCGGAAGGTATAGGTGGACTTATCAACATTGTCACCAAAAAGAAGCTGGCAGGATACAATGGTGTGGTTTCCATTCGTGGTAATACGAATCGTACGATGCCATTCAATGCCAACTTATCGCTAAAAACAGGAAAGCTCGGAATCTCGGTGTTGTATGGTGGATTCGCTTCGTTCGGCCAGCGTTCTGACATAATCATTCGTACAGAGCCACGTACTGCCACCTTTTACCAGTACAGGGACAACAATGGATCCGGTACCAACCGAAACTTTAACCAGTTCGGCAATATGGAAATTGCCTATGATGTAGATAGCCTCACCACCGTTGTTGTGTATGGTAACATCAGTGGGGGAATTGGGAAAAACTATCGTGAGCATACCCTCTATACCGCTTTTTCTTCCGGTTCTAATGAAACCGCAACCGGCGTTGTTGACACACGAAATGAATTCCCCAACAGCAGCATCGGAAGTGACCTGGTACGAAGAGGTAAGCGAAACAAACAGAATGAATTATCCCTGCGTTTTTTGGGTGATTTCAACACCAGTAATTCAGAACAAGAGAGTTCACAGTTCTTCCCGTCATACCAACGATACATCTTCAACCAGAGCCTGGCATATAGCCGCCAATATACTTTCCAGGCGGATTATGGTTACGCTATGAAGGGCAATAAAAAACTGGAAGTTGGCGTGAAAAAAATCATAAGATATGCAGAGTCTGATTTTACCGTAAAATATAAATTCAATTCTGCTGATAGCTATACTATCGAGCCAGGAGGTGCAGACCTCTTCCAGTATAACCAGCATGTGGAAGGTGCTTACGGAAGTTACCAGTTTAGTGTTGCAAAGATGCAGTTCAGGGCTGGAGCCAGGTGGGAGCACACTGTGATAGATGGAGATTTTATCACCAGTAAGCAAACAGTGAAACAGGATTACACATCGTTAATCCCTAACCTGCAGACAACAATCAAATTGTCACGGATTTGGAATGTAATAGCAAGTTATACGAAAAGGCTAGAGCGTCCTTTTATTCAAAGCCTCAATCCTTTTGTAAATAAAACTGATACGCTCAACCTGCAATCCGGCAACCCCAATCTTGCACCGCAGAACCTTCATATCATTTCGATGCAACACAGGATCAATATCCTAAAAACACTTGTCAACCTCGGATTGTTTTATCAATTCAGCGATGATAAGATCACCAATTTTACCAGCTTCGATCCTTCAACAGGTGTAACGTCCAGTACGATGATGAATATCGGCAAAGAGAAGATGCTGAGTGCAAGCCTGAATTTCAATGCCAAGATCAATAAGAAACTGTCTGCATTTTTTAACCTGGGTACCCGGTACATTGATATCAGAACGAATAATGGTACTGGACAAGGAAACAGCGGATGGGCAGGTAACTTAAACTTAACTGCTACTTATACTGCTACCAAGCAACTCAACCTGACCATGTTCAGTGGTGGATTTGTACCACCGGTAAGTCTCCAGGGTAAATTCCCTGCCAACTATTTCTATGGTGTGAATGCAGCAGTGAAGATCTTCAAGGATAAATTACTGCTGAATATAAATGCCCAGAATTTTCATAAAGAACATTTTGAATTCAAATCTACTGTAACCACTCCCGGAGTGATCAATCATACCAATATGATCAACCCATGGCGGAATTTCGGACTGGGCCTTACCTGGAATTTCGGGAAACTGAAAGAAGTTGTGTCCAAGAAAAAAGGAATCAATAATGATGACGGAGTGAGCAACTAATATATCGTGTAAAGTGTAAAGTCCTAAAATAAAAGAGGTCGTCCCAATGCTAATTGGGACGATTTTCTTTTTAAAGGGCAATCAGTTATTAAATTTTCTTTGATTTATAAAAAAGCCAGGCTTAAGCAGCCACTTTCTTTCTCAGATTGTGTGCTAATGCCAGTAAA
>JANPIB010000114.1:0-57659 GCA_031424775.1 Chitinophagales bacterium
CTGCAACTGATGGCACAAAACTCAACTACGGCAGATGTAGGCATCAGTTATTTTACTCAACGTGCAGGATGGATACCAACCTACGACATGAGAGTTGAATCTGAAAATAACACATTCAAACTTGGATATAAGGCTGCAATCAATCAAACAACCGGATTGGATTGGAAGCAGGTGAAACTCACCCTTAGCACCAGTAATCCAAATCAGGGAAATACATACCCAACCCTAAACCCTTTGGTTTTACAGATGTATAATCCGGAGATGTATAAAGATATCAGGGCAAGAAGTGCAGCAACAAATAAGTACAACTTCAACAGGGCTCAGAGTTTACAGGAGGTAGTAGTTACATCTACCGACGCTAATGCATACGAAGATCAAGAGAAAGAAATGGAGCAAAAGGCTGATGTAAGTGACTACCTCACTTTAAACGAAGGTCACCTGAACACCAGCTTTGAAATTGCACTGCCTTACGATATTCCAACTGATGGTAAAAGCTATAGCGTAGCAATCAAAGAAGAAAAGCTGAATGCAACTTATAAGCACTATGCAATTCCTAAGCTGGATAAAGATGCATTTCTCTTAGCTGAGATCAGCGATTGGGAAAGTCTGGATCTATTGCCTGGCGAAGCAAACATCATCATGGATAATGTGTACCTCGGTAAGTCGTTCATTGATCCTAACACTACAATGGATACACTGAACCTGTCGCTTGGAAGAGATAAGAGAGTTGCTGTAAGAAGATTACTGGTGAAAGAGTTTAGTAAGTCTAAGATTAAAGGTGATAATAAGACAGAGACATTCACTTACGAGATCACAGTAAAGAACAACAAGAGCAAAGAAATGATGATGCTGCTGAAAGACCAGTTTCCGATCAGTAATATAAAAGAAGTGGTGGTGAAGTTGGAGGAAGAAGGTGGTGCAGAGATCAACCATGACCTTGGAACATTGAACTGGGCAGTAAAACTTAAACCAGGAGAAAGTAAAAAATACAGGTTCAGTTATTCTGTAACCTATCCTAAGGATAAAAAGATTGCAAATCTGCGGTAAATGGTGAGCAATAAGGTGAACGAACCGGTCTTTCCAGACTGGTTCTTTTTTTATCTATTAACAAAAAGTATAAAGCTGATGTTGTTACTTTAAAAAAGTAAAACAACTGCTATGAACCGTTTACTTGTTGTCTTAATCGTTTTCATTCTTGGATCTTGCGGCTCAAAAGAAGAAAAGTTTGATACGGCTACCTACGAATCAGCTAAAGAGAATATCCAGCAAAAAGAAAGCAAGCACCCTGAACAATTCCTATCTGTTACCAGCTCTGATAAAAAGAACTGGATCGGCAAAAGAGTGATTGCTGGTGTTGTTCATAGCCGTGCTACTGTTTGTACCTACAAGGATATTGAGCTGAAGATAACTTTCCTTAGTAAATCCGGTGAAGTGCTAAAAGAAGGAAATGAAAAGGTCAGTGACTTTATCTCTCCAAATCAATCAAAGAATTTCAAGTTCAGGTATACTGCTCCAAAAGAAACAGACGATATACGAGTAACGATTGTAGGCGCTGAAGTTGATGGGAAGTAGTTAGCAAGCTGAATTACTACTATTGAACTTCGTTATGTCACTCACTTGTACCTTCGTTTCTTTACTGAACTGAAACAAACTCAAACTTATCTCCATCAAATAAACCAAGATCACTCAGCTTCAGGTGAGGAATAACAAGCAAAGCCATAAAACTTAATGTCATAAAGGGTGAAGCCAGTGTAGAGCCAAGTTCTTCCTTTGTCATTTTGTCTATTGCTGTGTAAGCCTCGGCAACTTTGTAACCATCATCTGTACTCATTAATCCGGCTACTGGTAATCCAAGAACTTTACTGTTGAATGGCTTTTCTCCCTCTCCTTTGGAGAGGGTTAGGGGAGAGGCTGCACTTACACCACCTTTCTCTCTTATAACAACGTTAATGGCTTCTGCCAAACTTGCATCATCAACAGCAACAGCAACAATGTTATGACTATCATGTGCAACAGAAGAGGCTAAAGCTCCCTTCTTCAATCCAAAATTTTTGATAAAACATTTTGCCACAGGAGCTTGCTTGTACCTGTTCACAACCACTATTTTCAATATATCATTGCTTACATCACTAACAAGGTTGCCATTTTCAATTTTGGCAGGTAACATCAGTTTGTTTGTAATAAGCTGACCATCCAAAGCTTCGATCACAGGAATATTACCATCTTCAACCAGATAATCTTCAACTGCAATTCGTAGATCATCTGTAGTTACTTCTTTGCAATCGAACTGGTTGATGGCTTTCTCTTCGACTGAGTTAATAAACGACTTTCCGCTTGCAGCTACTAATTCTCCGTCTATATACGTTTGGCTAATAATAAATTCCTTTAGATCTTCCGTAATTATAAAATCTGCTGCATCACCTTCTCTTAGTAAGCCTACATCTAACTTATAGTGCAGAACAGGATTCACACAAGCTGCCTGTAATACTTTGAACACATCAACTCCCTTTGCAACTGCTCTTGCACAAAGCTGGTTTATATGACCAAGGACTAAGCTGTCAGGATGTTTGTCGTCACTGCAAAACATCATCATTTCAGGATAGTCATTCAGCAGATCGATCAGAGCCTCAAAGTTCTTTGCAGCACTCCCTTCCCTGATCAGGATCTTCATTCCAAACTTCAACTTATCTATGGCTTCATCAGCAGTAAAACATTCGTGGTCAGTAGAAATAATTACAGCCCCCTGATCCCCCAAAGGGGGAACTTCGGTAGCAAGATTATTGTTTTCTATCTCCTTGATTTTTTCAGAAATCAAATTCAATACTTCTTCAGTTTTATGAAGAACCTGATCATTCGAAAAGCGAATTACCTCAAACCCCAATTCATTTAATGTATTTGTTCTTTGCTGATCATTAAACTGGTTCTCTGGAAGGCTATGAATCAAGCCATCTACTTCAATAATTAATTTATGCCTCAACGAAACAAAGTCTGCAATAAAAGTTCCGATAATATGCTGCCTCCTAAATTTAATCCCACTTAATTTTTTTGATCTTAAGCTTTCCCATAGAACGATTTCTGCTTGAGTAGGTGTACTTCTATGAACCTTCACAAAATCTTTTAAAAGACCATACATAACAGGGTCACCGGTTTGATACTTATAACGACTCTCAGAATCGTCATCGTCTAAAGTCCCTCTTTCGGAGGGATTTAGGGAGGCTTCGATATATTGTTTCGCTTGTTCACCTCTCAGCCCAGGAGCATGTCCATCAACTGGTTTCCCCAGTTCATGTGCAGCAGCGATTTTCTTCATCACTTCTTCATCTTTGAACAGCACTCCCGGAAAGTTCATCATTTCGCTCAGGTACTTTATCTCATCTCTTTCCAGCAATTTTCTTACATCTTCAGCATTCAAACTAGCTCCGGCAGTTTCAAAACTTGTTGCCGGAACACAACTTGGTGCTCCGAAGTTGAATTTGAACGGCACTTTCTTTCCGTTCTCGATCATATACTCAACACCAGCCAATCCACAAACATTAGCGATCTCATGAGGATCACTCACCGTGGCCACAGTTCCATGCAACACAGCCAACCTTGCAAACTCACTGGGAATAAGCATACTGCTTTCTATATGTACGTGGCTGTCAACAAATCCAGGTAAGATGTAAGGCAACGTCCAGTCAAGGTTATCTTGTTTGATGATCCTGCTGATTTTCCCCTTATCCACAAACACTTCAGCCGTATAAATCGATTTTATCCATAAATCCACTAAGTTTCCCTTAACACTAAATGCAGTAGCAACCATATCAATCAATTAAATTGGTCATAAAAAGCAGTTAAGTCTGCTTTACACGAATTCTGAGCGGCTAAATTTGACTAAATTTTTCAAACATCCAATTATGAAACAATTCCTTTTGCTTGCTTTCACCTTTATGTTTGCAATAGCACAAGCTCAAACTGCCGACGAGGTGGTGAACAAATATCTTACTGCTGCAGGAGGAAAGGAAAAACTTGCAGCTGTCAATTCACTCCAGTACACACAAAAGTCAAATTTAAATACCCAGTTTGGAGTAATGGAAATCTCCATGAACTTCGTAAGAGTTGATAAAAAGCTTTTCCGTATCAATGTTACTTCTGAGATGTTCGGAAATAGTTTTACTGTTGTAACCGATACTTCGGGATGGGTGTATCTTCCAGCAAATCCATTCTCAGGTTCTGAGGCAACGCTTCAGAAGATGAAGACTGAAGAACGTTCTGCATTGGCTACTCAAATGGCAAGCGATGGTTTTTTCCCTGAATTGGTAAACTACTCAGCCAAAGGCTACATAGCAGAACTTGCCGGGGAAGGAAAATCTAACGGGAAAGCCTGCTACAAACTAAAGTTGAAGAAAGATAAAGACGAAAGGTTATATATGATAGACAAGCAAACAGGGCTTGTTGTTTCTATGAACATCAAAGGTGCTGCAGCACTTTCAATGACCGGCATGGGTGCAACCGGAATGTCAAGAGGTGGCAAAGCCGACAAAGCAGAGTTCATTTTTAACTATAGCGATTATAAAGATGTAAGCGGTATCAAAGTTCCGGGTAAAATGAAACTTGATCTGCCAATGGGAACATTTGAATCAACCATAAGTGATGTCAAAGTAAACCAGGCTGTAGATGCAAAATATTATAAGCCACAGTAGTTGACAAACTCTTGTACATGAGTCACCACCTGTTGTGTCACTCACTTGTACTGCAACAATTCTATTCAACAAAGTCCTGCCGAATGATGCAGGACTTTTTTTATGCTCTGGTTTTTGTTTAGCTTGCCTTTTCCAAATACTGTTTATGAAACGATTTTGCTGCATACTCCTGATCCTTATCTCTACACATGCTTTTTCTCAGCAAAAGCCCTTGACAGAAACGTACAAGGCATCAAACGGTAAATACACTATTAGCTATTATGGAGAGAATATCATCAAGCTGACATTTACCCCGAAAAACTATACTAAAAGTGAAAATGTAAGTGATGCTGTGATATTAAAGCCCAAAGCAACTCATCCGGTACTTAAAGTAAAAGTCAACGGCGATATAGCAGCCTTCAACGGCAAAGCTTTACTTATTAATGCCGACACCATGAACGGCAACTACGGGTTTAACTTTGCTTTGGAAACTGGCGAAATGATCTTTGGTGGTGGCGAAAGAGCTTTGCCACTTAACCGACGTGGTTATCGTTTCAACCTGTATAACAATCCCTGGTACGGCTATAGTGAAGGTGCTGATAACCTGAATTATTCGGTTCCTTTTTTTACCAGTAGCAAAGGCTATGGACTTTTCTTTGATAATGCATCTAAAGGATTTGTAGACATAGGAAAGCAAGATGAGAACGTTTTTAAAGCAGGTTTTAGCAGTGGCGAATTGAATGTGTATGTGATTCTCGGTAAAGACTATAAGGATGTTCTGCAATCTTATCATAAACTCACAGGCACACAGCCTTTACCTCCAAAATGGGCTTTAGGAAATCTGATGAGTCGTTTTGGTTACACAAGTGAAACACAGGTAAGAGAAATTCTTGGGAAAATGACCCAGGAAAGTATTCCTGTTGATGCTGTAATCTTTGATCTTTTCTGGTTTGGAGATAGCATTAAAGGCACCTTAGGAAATCTTGATTGGATGAATAAGAACAAGTGGACCGATCCAAAAAAGATGATCAAGGATTTTAAGTTAAATGGAATCAATACACTTCTGGTTACTGAACCTTTTTTTGTAGAAACATCTAAAAACTATCAGGCGTCAAAGAAATATTTAGCAGTTGATAGTACTGGCAAGCCATATTACCTCACTGATTTTTATTTTGGCAAGGGAGGTTTGATAGACATTTTCAGAAGAGATTCAAAAGACTGGTTCTGGGGTTTCTACAAAAAGCAAATGGATAATGGAGTTGAAGCCTGGTGGGGAGATCTAGGTGAACCTGAAAAGCATCCTTCCAATTTATATCACAATCTCAAAGACCTGGGACAGAAAAGATTGTTTGCTGCAGATGAAGTGCACAATATTTATGGTCATAACTGGACGAAGATGCTGTACGAAAAATACGCTCAGTTTTATCCAAACAAAAGATTGTTCAGCTTAAACAGGAGTGGCTTTGCCGGTAGCCAACGTTACAGCATTTTCCCATGGACCGGTGACGTAAGTCGTAGCTGGAGTGGATTAAGAGCACAGCTTCCGATCTTACTTGGAATGAGCATGAGTGGGGTGCCTTATGTTCATAGCGATGCTGGTGGCTTTGCAGGTGGAGAAGGTGATAATGAACTCTACATTCGTTGGTTGCAGTTTGCTGCTTTCACTCCGATCTTTCGTCCACATGGAACTGCTTTGTATGATGTTGAACCGGCAGCTTTCAGTTTTCCAAGTGAGGCTGCTTTGATAGATGAGCAATACCGAGGTTATGCAAAATCAGCTATTAAGCTTCGTTATGAATTATTTCCGTACAACTATACGCTTGCATATGAACAAGCGAAACTTGGTAAGCCACTCATTTCTCCTTTATACTATCAATTTCCAAACGATACTACTGCTTATGCTGTTCACGATGAATATATGTGGGGAGAAAATATTTTAGTTGCTCCTGTTCTGGTAAAAGGCCAAACTGAAAAAAGATTTTACCTACCAAAGGGTAATTGGCTTGATCTATCGACGTTAAATCTTAAACAGGGAGAAGAGTGGTACACAAGGAAAGTAAATATCTGGGATGGAGCAATCACTTTTTTTAAAGAGGGAAGTTTTACACCATTATTGCTTGTCAATAAAGGGGAGTCAATTACAAATTCCGCTAATCTGAAATTAAATAATTGCAAAGTTGTGTATGTGGCTTCTGAGCAGCCCTCGAAGTACACGATGTTTAATGACGATGGTGCTTCAAAGAATAGTTTAGCTACAGGTAAATTCGAGCTTGTAAGTTTCGCTTCTGAAGGCGTAAAGAAAAGCAATGTGATAATAAATGTTACTTCAAACGGAGGTAGCTATACCGGCAAACCTGCAAACCGAAATTTTAATTTTATTGTTGCTCTGCAACAGAAACAACAAGTTAAAGCAGTAAAGGTTAATGGCAAAGCTCTGAAAAGTGTAACTAATGCAAAAGAACTAGTTACTAACTCCTATGTAGCAGGACCGACTGGCATATTTATGATTAATGTTGATTTCACCGGAAAGCCTCTTAACATTAACATCAACTGGTAATATTTTTTTGCATCTGCTTATACCATTGTAACTTACTCCATTCAAATAAACTGACATGAGAAAACTAATGCTCTTACTTGCCCTTTTGTGTACTGTTATTTCCTATGCTCAAAAAAATAAGCCTGCTCCTCCACAGCAAATAACAAATATTGATTCTGCTTTTTTCTCTAAAGTAAAATATCGTTTAGTTGGTCCTTTCAGAGGTGGACGAAGTGCAGCAGTTTGTGGTAGCTACAAAAACAAGAACACCTTTTACTTTGGTGCAACAGGAGGTGGTGTATGGAAAACAACTGATGGTGGCAGTAACTGGAAAAACATCACTGATAAATATTTTGGCGGTACCATCGGTGCTGTTGCAGTTGCTCCTTCTGATGAAAGTGTGATCTACGTTGGTGAAGGTGAAAACACCATGAGAGGTAATGTAAGTGAAGGATTAAACGGCATCTGGCGTAGCAACGATGGTGGAAGAAGTTGGAGTAACATCGGCTTGAAAGATGCAAGGCATATTGTTAGAATAATTATTCATCCGAGAGATCCCAATACTGTTTGGGTTGCATCAATGGGTCATCTTTTCGGACCAAATACTGAACGTGGGGTTTTCAAAACTACCGATGGCGGTAAAACCTGGAGAAAGGTTTTGTTTTCAAATGATCAATCCGGAGCCTCTGATCTTGTAATGGAGCCAGGTAATCCAAATGTTTTTTATGCAGGTACATGGAGAGTAATCAGAACGCCTCATAGTTTAGAAAGTGGTGGTGAAGGTTCAGGTATCTGGAAAAGTACAGATGGTGGTGAAACATGGTCGAATATCTCAACAAAAAAAGGATTCCCTAAAGGAACATGGGGTATCGTCGGTGTAGCTGTTTCTGCATCAAACCCTGATAAGGTTTTTGCAATAATTGAGAATGCTGCTGGTGGAATGTTTGTTAGCAACGATGCAGGTGAAACGTGGACACTTTCCAGTAGCGATAACAATATTCGTCAGCGAGCCTGGTACTACACAAAAGTATTTGTTGATCCTAAGAACGATAATCTTGTATATGCTCCTAACGTTGAGTTTATGAGAAGCCGTGATGGCGGTAAAACATTTCAATGGGTTTCAACTCCTCATGGAGATCATCATGACCTTTGGATAGATCCTGAAGATGGCAACAGAATGATTGTTGCTGATGATGGTGGTGCACAGGTTTCTTTTGATGGAGGAAACAACTGGAGCAACTATTTTACTCAACCTACAGCTCAGTTCTATCGTGTTTCAACAGATAATTCTTTTCCCTACCGCATTTTAGGTGCTCAACAGGATAACACAACAGTTCGTATTAAAAGTCGAACTTATGGCAATGGAATAACTGATAGAGATTGGGAAGAAACTGCAGGAGCTGAAAGTGGATACGTTGTTGCCGACCCAACAGATCCCGATATTGTTTATGGCGGAAATTACGGTGGCTATCTTTCAAGAACAGATCATCGTACAGGAGAAGACCGTAGTATTAGTGTTTGGCCCGATAATCCACTTGGTGCAGGTGCCGATGTACAGAAATATCGTTTTCAATGGAACTTCCCTGTCTTCTTTTCACCACATAATCCAAAAAAATTGTACGCTGCAGGTAATCAGTTGTTCGTAACAGAGAACGAAGGTCAAAGCTGGACATCAATCAGCCCTGATCTCACCACAAACGATAAATCAAAACAGGCTTCAAGTGGTGGAGCAATAACGAAAGACAATACATCAGTTGAATATTACTGTACCATTTTTACAGCCACAGAATCAGCTTTAGAAAAAGATCTGCTTTGGACAGGTAGCGATGATGGATTGATATTCGTAAGTCGAGATGCCGGCAAAAACTGGGAAAACGTAACGCCAAAAGATGCACCTAAGCTGATGATGTGGAATGCTGTGGAAACTGATCCGTTTAAAAAAGGTGCAGCCTATTTTGTTGGAACAAGATATAAGCTGGATGACTATACACCTTACATCTATAAAACTGATGATTATGGCAAGTCCTGGAAACTGATTACTGCTGGAATTGATAAGATGCATTTTACCAGGGCAATGAGAGCTGATAAAAAAAGACCAGGTTTGTTGTATGCCGGAACTGAGTACGGAATGTACATTAGTTATGATGATGGAACTTCATGGAATAAGTTCCAGCTAAATCTTCCTGTAGTTCCGATCACAGATCTTGCAACTAAAGAGAATGACCTGGTTATTGCAACTCAAGGAAGATCTTTTTGGGTGTTGGATGATCTGAGTGTTCTTCAGCAAAAAGACAAGGCCGTTCTCAACAAAAATCTGCATGTATTTGCTGTAAACCCATCTTACCGGCTAAACGGAATTTTAAATGCGAATATCCGGAATGCTGGAATGAATCCTGCAAACGGTGTGGTGTTCAATTACAATGTGAAGGGTTCAGATACAGCAAAACTTTCCATCACTTTAAGAGATAAATCAGGTAAAACGATCAAAACATTTAAAAACGATTCTAAGGAAACAAACGACAAACTCACCTACACCACAGGTATGAACCAGTTTGTTTGGGATATGCAATATCCTCCTGTTGAGAGAATTGAAGGAATGGTTCTTTGGGCAGGAAATGTCACCGGACCAAAAGTTGCTCCTGGAACTTATACAGCTCGTTTTGTTTATGGAAAAGATTCAACTGATGTTCCTTTTACCATTGTAGGGGATCCGAATTATAAAATGAGCCAGTCTGATTATGACCAGCAAGTGTCTTTCCTGTTACAGATAAAAGATAAGTTCAGCGAAATACAGAAAAGCATTAAGAACATCAGAAGTTTAAGAGCACAGCTAAATGATATCACCACCAGAACCAAGGATAAAGATGTAAAGCAACTAGTAGACAGCATCAACAAACAAATGACCTCTATCGAAGAGGCTTTATATCAAACCAATGCAAAAAGTAGCCAGGATGTATTAAACTTTCCAATCAGGCTAAATAATAAGATTGGCAATCTCTACAACTTTGCAAACAGTGGCTACAATCCACCGACACAACAAGTTAGAGAAGCCTATGCTGAACTTGCAGCTCAGGCTGATGTTCAGTTGGGTAAGCTACAGGATATCATAACCGTACAAATTCCGAAACTCAATGCAGTAGTGCATGAAAAGAGTATCCCGATAATTGGAATTAAAGAATAAAAAATGTCCCGCCAAAAGCGGGACATTTTTATTAGGTGTTGTTTCTGCTAATGCCATTCTAAAGTTTTAGAATTAGAAATCGTTAACAGGT
Organism: Chitinophagales bacterium; assembly: GCA_031424775.1. Classification (GTDB taxonomy): domain Bacteria; phylum Bacteroidota; class Bacteroidia; order Chitinophagales; family Chitinophagaceae; genus JAEZDC01. The sequence continues at coordinate 10,470 of JANPIB010000114.1, forward strand.
GTTGAACTTCACATTCCTTATTATGCTCTTCTATATCTTAATCTCATTGGTTAGCAAATCAGAAAAACGTGTTTTTCGTAGGTGAGCGAACGGCTCGACACTACAAAGGTTGGTTTACTAGTCTAACATATTCCACCGCATAAGGCTGTAGGCTAGCCCAAACAGACAATAATCCTTTCCTTGATGGCTTATAAAAAGAAGAACCTCGTTGGATAAACGAGGTTCTAACACTTTTTGGTTCTTCTACAATGGTGTTTTCAATTGGTTCGCCCTATGGCTTTTTTTAGGTTTTTCAAGTTCGGAGAACCGATCTTTTGGACATTGGATTTTTAAACGGGGTTTCTAAAGGGTTTGGATTTTTCTTTCGTTAACAATACAAAAGTAAGCTCAGCTTAAGAAATGGGTTGGTCAGGTAGGTTTTTACTATGCCCAAATCAGACAGAAAATGGCTTTATTAGGCATTATCATGTTTAGCCCATAGATCAGGTCGCTTCTCCTGTGTTCTCTGCAAAGCCTGCTCATGTCGCCAGTCTTCTATCTTTTTTGGATCTCCAGAAAGTAGAATATCAGGCACTTGAGCGTTTCGCCAGATTTCTGGTCTTGTATAAACAGGAGGGGCTAAAAGGTTATCCTGGAAAGAATCAAAAAGGGCAGAAGTTTCATCGTTCAAAACCCCGGGAAGTAATCGTCCGATAGCATCTACTACAATTGCAGCAGCCAGTTCACCTCCACTCAATACATAATCTCCAACGGAAATTTCCATTGTAACATACTGATCCCTAATTCTTTGATCAATGCCTTTATAGTGCCCACAAATAATTAGAAGGTTCTCTTTTAATGAAAGCTGGTTAGCAGTTCCTTGATTAAAGTCTTTGCCGTCAGGTGTCATGTAAATGATCTCATCATACTTACGGTCGTGGTGCAGTTCATCAATAGCGTTTGCGATAGGTTCACACATCATCACCATTCCTGCACCACCTCCATATTGATAGTCATCTACTTGTCCGTGTTTGTTGATAGCCCATTTTCTAAGGTTGTGGGTATTCACCACCAACAATCCTTTTTCCTTAGCACGTTTCATAATGCTGTGGTTAAAAGGACTTTCCAGCAGTTCCGGAACAACAGTAAGAATATCAATCTGCATGGTTCAAAGATAAAAGAGAATTATGGAGCATGGTTTCAGTACTCCGATTGAGATTTACTTACCGTACGTGACTCTTGTGCTGAAGAAATTCTATTACTCCGTCAAAACCCATGTTATTGATTGTCTTTGCCGATATATAACTGTTCTGCCATCTTGCCTGGCTGGCTTCCACTTAGGTCCATTCTTAATTACACGAATAGCTTCTGCTGCAAGCATAGGATGAACACTTTTGACATTCTCGGCAACAACATCAGAAATATTTCCCTCTTTGTCCACCTTGAAAGAAACGATCACTGTTTGTTTTGCTATCTTTTCTCCTTTCCTTATATCAAGACATGAGTCAGCAAGTGAGGAATTCAGGTTCTTTTCAAGATATTTTTTCCATGCAGGTAACCCACCCGGAAATTTTGCTTCAACCTGAACTGTTGAGAATTCCACATCATAATCTACACCTACAGTATCTGATTGTGAAAAGACCATTTGGGTTATAAAGCAAAAAAGAACCGCTAAGATCAAACGCATAGCAAGAAAATTTAGCGAAAGATAAAATGCTTATTTCAATTGGTAAAGAGATTATTCGTCATCCATAAATCCTTCCATATTTCTTCTTTGTTTCTTACTTGGTCTGCCCATCTTACTCAATCGTTTGCCGGTATTAAAACTTTCTGGTTGAAACCCTGACTGGTCAATCTCTTCAGCAGGTGTTAAATCAATATAGTGTTTGATAGCTTCAGAATAAGGCACACGATGATCCAGCAGTCCCAAAACCTTGATCACCCATTTCCTTGCTTCAGTTTTTACTTCGTATTCATCACCTACGTTCACAGCTTTTGCAGCCTTCACCGATGTTCCGTTCAGCTTCACTTTGCCTTTTTCACAAGCCTCAGAAGCCAGGCTTCGGGTTTTGAACAGTCGTATAGACCACAGGTATTTATCTAAACGCAATTTCTCTTTCACTTCAGCCATAAAGTAAAGATAAGAACGAAGTAGGAGGTGAGAAATCAGAAATCAGAAGTACGAGGTACGAAGTACATGGATGCAACAAAACAAATGGATGAAGCAACCTTTCGAGAGATTAAGTGCTTTTAAAATAGTATCTCGTACTTCGTATCTCGTACTTACTCCAGAGGGTCTTTATACACCCATCTTACACCAACAATGGAATTGATCAGGATAACAAAATAATACAACAGGCTAATTGCCACAGCATGATGCTGATCCAATGCAAACACTTTGCTGGCAGAAACAAATGCAAACTCCCTGATACCTAATCCACCACCGATACTTAGTGGTAAAATGGCTACTAAAGAAGAGAAAAGGAAAACGAGAATATAAGCTTCATGCGATTCGCTAATGTGCAATCCAGCCATAATACAGTAAGCACAGGAAACAATAATGCCCTGTACGACTAAACCCAGCCAAAACGTTTTCCAGATGCCGGGTAAAAAAGTTGGAAACACTTTCTTTACGAAGAAATAATAAACAGCAATTCCAGGCAGCAAAGCCGCCAAAGCCCAATTAGAATACTGTGCACCTCTATGAATAAGAAAATAGTAGATCACAGCCAGGATTCCCAAACCCATAACACCACTTACTCTGTCTAACAATACGGCAGCACTCAACAGCTTAACAGAGTATTTATGTTTTCGATTCAGCAGGATCACTTTATAAGCATCTCCACTAATGCTGCCAGGCAAAAACAGGTTGTAAAACATTCCCAGCCAGTAAAGCTTCAGGTTTTGCTTTTCACTCATCTGTACACCCATATTCTTGAAATAGATGTTCAGCCTGAAAGAAGATATGATCTTAGAAACAGTGAACAGTAGCACAGCAATTACCAGCCACAGCGGATTACTTTCTAAAACAAGATCAAGTGTTTCGTTCCAGTTGATCTTTCGGCTAATGTACCAAAGGCAAACTACCGTAACAACGATCTTGAGGAGTAGCTTGAGGATATTCTTTACTTTTTTGCTCGGCATTGCTGCTGCAAAGAAAGTAAAAACCGACGTACTACTACAATGAGCTGCCGCCAAGATTTTTAAGCACCCATTCATCCATACTGTCAGCTGATTGTTCAAGTATCACCTTTTCGGCTATTTTATCCTGGGCATTAACGATTGACTTTGTAATCATAGAGTGGCTGATGGGTTCGTTTTCTTCCAGTCCAACTTTTTCCAGCATGGAAGATATCAGTTCACCACCAAAAAGGATGAACAGCGCATCATCTAAAGAAGAGTAAGCGGAAATACTGCTGCCAGTCAAAGATGCAAAAGCCTGTTGCTCCTTTGCTTTCAGTGGATGATGTTCAATAAAGATCACCGGCTTACCGTTCACCATTCCATGGTGCAACTGACGATAACTTTTAACCTCGGTTGTAATGTTGTGCTGTTGAAAATACAATTGCAGTGCTTCCTGGCTGTCGTTGAACCATGCAACAAAAACTGTCTCAGGCGATTTTTTAGCAGCTTCAGCTAAGGCATGCCATTTTCCTTGCTTTTTGGCGAAAACAACGTCAGTTACTTTGATGTTAGCTTCTTTCTTTTTGAACAGGGAGAACATAGTAGTTGGTTGTGGTTGTAAGGTACGGGTTCCGTTGAATAAAGTTCCGAACGTACAAGGGAGTGACACAACAGCCGATGAATAAAGGTCCTGACGCTGGCGAGCCAATTTCTTTCTTGTTGTTTTCTAAGCTTTTGTGCTACTATTTAGCTTTGGTTGTGTCACTCACTTGTACGGTTATTTCTTCACTCGGCTTTGGCGTTCAGAATGGTAGCGGTTTACTAACTTCGACCTCCTTTATGAATGAAGAGACCATTGAAGTGATCGGTGCCAGGGAACACAATCTCAGGAACATTGATCTTACGATTCCAAAAAATAAGCTGGTTGTTTTTACTGGTGTAAGCGGTAGCGGAAAATCTTCGCTTGCTTTCGATACAATCTACAATGAGGGTCAGCGTAGGTATATGGAAAGTTTTAGTGCTTATGCCCGACAGTTTATTGGCGACATGGAACGACCAGACGTTGATAAGATCACCGGACTTTCTCCTGTAATTTCAATCGAACAAAAAACTACCAATAAAAATCCACGGTCAACTGTTGGAACGGTAACCGAGATCTACGACTTCCTCCGTTTGTTATTTGCGAGAATCGGTGAGGCTTACAGCTACAACACCGGCAAGAAAATGGTAAAGTTTAGTGAAGAGGAGATTGTTGAGAACATCTTCCAAAAGTTCAAAGGAAAGAAGATCACTTTATTGGCTCCGTTGATTCGTGGTAGAAAAGGTCATTACCGTGAGTTGTTTGAAGAGATTCGAAAGAAAGGATTTCTGAAAGTTAGGGTAGATGGTGAAATCAAAGATATCACAGCTAAGATGCAGGTTGATCGTTACAAGATCCACGATATTGAAGTAGTGGTTGACAGACTACCTGTTACAGATGATATGAAAGTGAGGCTGAGCCAAAGTGTTCAGCAAACGTTGAAGGTTGGTAAAGATTTGATGTTCGTCTCAGCCTCCCCAAACCCCTCCGAAGGAGGGGCTGTAAAACAGCCTGCAAAAAAGAAACAAGCTAAGGAATTAGAGTTCTCAGAAGTCTCCCCCTTCGGAGGAGATTTAGAGGAAGCTGTATATTCAAAGCAATTGATGTGTGAGGATACAGGTATCAGCTATGAAGAACCATCACCTAATGCATTTTCATTTAACTCACCTTATGGAGCATGTCCAAATTGTAAAGGCTTAGGTTCTGTGTACACGATCAATTTGGATGAGGTGCTTCCCGATAAAAACTTGAGTGTAAAAGAAGGTGGAATTGCTCCTTTGGGTGAAGAAAGAGAAGCCAGTGTGTTTCAGCAGGTGGTAATGTTTGCAAAGAAGAACAAGATCAATTTAGATAAGCCAATAGATCAGTTACCAGAACAGCAGGTGAACTTACTGTTGTACGGTGATTCAAGTAATAGTGCCAGTCTTGAACTGGACATGAACGATGAGAACATTCCTGATGTGTACACCGGAAACTACGAAGGCATTATTCCAATGCTGAAACGATGGTTCACGTCATCACAAAGTACAGATGTATTGAAAGGTTGGGTGGAGAAGTTCATGGAATTATCTGAGTGTCCAACATGCAATGGTGCAAGACTAAAACGAGATAGTCTTTGGTTTAAAGTAGCAGAGAAGAATATTGCTGAGCTGAGTAACCAAAACCTTGATAAGCTGATGCTGTGGTTTGGTTCAGTTGAAGAAAAACTCAACACAAAGCAAAAAGCGATAGCCAAAGATGTACTGAAGGAGATAAGAGAAAGACTTCAGTTTCTGCTGGATGTTGGGTTGACATATTTATCCATCAACAGACCTTCAAGAACTTTGAGTGGTGGAGAATCACAGAGAATTCGGTTGGCTACACAGATCGGTTCACAACTACAAGGCATTACTTACATTCTTGACGAACCTTCCATTGGCTTGCATCAAAGAGACAATCATCGGCTGATTGAAGCCTTGAAAAACCTTCGGGATATTGGTAACAGTGTTTTGGTTGTTGAGCATGATAAAGACATTATGCTTGCAGCAGATCATTTGGTAGATATTGGTCCCAAAGCCGGCAAGCATGGTGGACAGATCGTTGCTTCCGGGACACCCAAGGAAGTGTTGAACAGCAAAAGCGACACAGCACAATACCTGAGTGGCGAGAAAAGTATCGCAGTTCCTACTGAGAGAAGAAAAGGCAGCGGCAAAAGCCTGGAGTTGAAAGGAGCGAAGGGTAACAATCTGAAAAATGTTTCAGTAAGGTTTCCTTTGGGTAAGCTGATCGTTGTAACTGGTGTTAGCGGAAGTGGTAAAAGTACCCTCATCAACGAAACTTTGTATCCGATCTTATCGAAGCATTGTTACAACAGCAAGTATCCTTGTATGCAGTACAAATCTGTTACAGGTTTAGAGCACATAGATAAAGTGATCGAGATAGATCAATCGCCAATCGGAAGAACACCAAGAAGTAACCCTGCAACTTACTGTGGTTTCTTTACTGAGATCAGAACCTTGTTTGCTTCTGTGCCTGAAGCGAAGATCAGAGGTTATAATGCAGGACGTTTCTCTTTCAATGTAAAAACAGGTCGTTGTAATTTATGTGAAGGTGGTGGTTTGAGAGTGATTGAAATGAATTTCCTTCCAGATGTTTATGTGCATTGTGAGAAGTGTAATGGAAAACGTTACAACCGGGAAACATTGGAGATTCGATATAAAGGAAAATCCATCAGTGATGTGTTGAATATGACGGTAGATGAAGCCTGTGAGTTCTTTCAGCCGGTGCATTTCCTTTATCGAAGGATAAAAGTGCTGCAAGATGTTGGTCTTGGGTACATTACTCTGGGGCAAAGTGCTGTAACCTTAAGTGGTGGTGAAGCACAGCGTGTAAAACTTGCTACCGAGCTAGGTAAGAAAGATACTGGCAAAACCTTCTACATACTTGACGAGCCAACAACAGGTTTGCACTTCCAGGATATACAACATTTATTAGATGTATTGAATAAATTGGTTGATCGAGGTAATAGTGTTCTTGTAATTGAGCATAATCTTGACGTGATAAAAGTGGCAGACCATATAATAGACATAGGCCCTGAAGGTGGTGATGGAGGTGGCGAAATTCTTTTCGAAGGAACTCCCGAACAAATGGTTGGCAATAAAAGAAGTCACACTGCTAAGTTTCTGGCATTGGAGTTGAAATGAGTAAGCAGCCGTAAACTTCGTCGGATCTTTATATTTTTATTTTTTTATGTCTGTACACAAGATTATTGTTTGCCTTGATGACGATCCCGATGACCGGGATTTGCTAACTAGTGCTATTAAAGACGTTGATTCCTCATTTAAAGTGATCAATGGCGATAACGGCATCAAGGGTATGTATATTCTTGAGCAGTTGAAGCAAATTAATCAAAAGCCGTGTTTGATTATTCTTGACCTGAACATGCCTTTAATGGATGGCACTCAAACTTTAACTGAGATCAAAAAAGATCCGGTACTTGGCAAAATTCCGGTGGTGATATTTACAACCTCTTCTATGGAAAGGAATAATAGTTTTTTTGCCGAGCATGGTGTTAGGGTAGTAATAAAACCAACTAAATACGGAAGCATTGTAGAGCAGGTTCGTGAACTGTTATCAGAATGCGAGTGATTTCATAAGTGAGTCTGATAAGTTTCGGGCTGCACTGGTTGAAGCGTGTTGAATAGAATTCCTGGAAGTAAAAGTGAGTGACACAACGAAAGCTTAATAGTAGCAGAATAGCTTGCTCAATTATTCCTTTATCATGTAAATGTGTGGAATACCATCTTCCAGGTAACCTTCACCGATCTGCACAAACCCAAAAGATTCATAGAACTTTTTTAGATATTCCTGGGCTCCGATCTTAGTGCTGCCTTTGCCAAATAACTCATAACAGCGATTGATGGATTCTGCCATTAGTTCTCTTCCTACGCCTGATTTTCTGTATTTAGGGGAGGTGACAACCCTGCCAATGCTCATTTGCTCATAAACCAAACCTTGAGGCAACAATCTGGTGTAGCCTGCAAGATCATCATCAATCCAAGCCATCAGGTGATAACTATCCTGGTCTTTATGATCTGCGTCCTGGAAAACGCAATTCTGTTCCACTACAAAAACTTCGTTTCGTAGGTGCATGATCTCGTACAGTTCGTGTGGACTTAGTTTATTAAATGGTTTGCAGTTGAATCGTATCACTTTACATGTAATTTGACGAAGGCTGCAATCTTTGTCATTGCATCTATAGTGTTTGTTGTTGACCACAAACCGTGACCTTCTCCTGTGTATTTCTCGTATTGTTTTAAAACTCCAGCATTAGCCAAACGATTGTTGAGACTATCGCTTTCGCTGATGGGAACTACATTGTCTAAAGTGCCGTGCAGAATGATCGTAGGAACAGATGTTGGCGAAACAGCATACAAAGGACTTGCATTTGTATAAGTGTTAGCTGCTGTTGCTGGAGTGCCACCCATAAAAATAGTGAGCAATGGTTGATAGCTACTGTTCTTTACATAAAGATCTGCCATGTCAGTTGGTCCAAACATATCTACTACGGCTTTTATGTTGCCGGTGTTTTGCTTATAAGCTTTTAGTAAAGCAAGATGAGCACCTGCACTGGCTCCGCCAATTCCAATTTTGCTGCTGTTGAATTTGTAATCCGATGATTTGTTCACGATAAAATCAAATGCGGCATTGACATCATTCAATTGGGTTGGCCAAAGATTAGAAGAGGGCATAGCTGCCAAACGATAATTGATGTTGAAAATGGCAAAGTCAGGAAGCAAAATTTTAAGTGAGGCTACTGCATCATTCATATCAGCTTTATCTCCACTTATCCAGGCACCACCATGAATAAGTATCAAAGCTTTGGTATCAGTTGTATTTCTTCCGGAAGGAAGATATACATCCATCTTTTGTGCTGCATCTGCACCATAAGAAACATTCACCAGCTCCAGTGATTGCGAAGTTGGGTTTTGGGCCAGATCAGGAGTTTTCTTGCAGGATATCATTCCGGTCATCATCATCAAAGCCATACAATATGTAAAAAGTGTTTTCATGTTAAAGGCTATTGACGCAAAAAAAGGATGATATCTATTCATAATTTGTTAATTATCTGGCAACAGTAGGAAGCACAGGTAAACTCTCATTTCCACTTTCATTAACCGATTGAACTGCAAAGAAATAATTGTCTTTTGAATATGGCAAAGTGATCTTTGTTTCAGTTGTAAAAAATTTCTTCTGCCAAACTGAACTCGTTGTCTCTCTCATCATCACGAAGTAACCTTTCACTTTTCCACTTTTGGGTGCAGACCAATTCAGGGTGGTTGAGTTCGTAAGATTCTTTGTCTCTACCTGTACTAGCTGTGGCATTGATGGTGCTTTTGCAAGGCTGGCAAGATTTGCAAGATTCATAGCTGTATTCTTTCTCAGGTATTCGAAATCCATGAATTCTGCAAGATCGCCATATTGAATTCCTTTTTCTGTTCTGATATCCTGGTGCTGGTGATTGTAGTTTTCATTCATCTCGGTAACACGAACAGCAGCAAAACCACGTTGCACAAATGGAGTATGATCTCCACCACGTAAGAATCTATCGTTTCTATAAACCATCACCACTTCAAGATTATCTACGTATCGTTCACCAATCTCTTTTACATAACGGGCAAGTTGTCTTGCTTTTCCATCATTCTCCAAGCCAAGATTGCGAATGTTCTGAATGGTACTTCCGGTATCTGCTAATGAAAAAGCTTCGCTGAACACTCTTACCCTTGTATTGTCGATGATATTTGTTTCATTACTGTTGTTGCTGCCCATGATGTCGTTGTTTAGCACAGCTTCAAGATTCCAACTTTCTTTCTTTGCTTTCTCTGCCATAAAACCTGAGCCAAGCAAACTTTGCTCTTCACCACTAACAGCTACAAAGATGATTGTTGCCGAAAAGCTTCTTGTACTCATTACTCTTGCACATTCAATAACAGCAGCAACTCCACTTCCATCGTCGTTTGCACCAGGAGCATCAATTGTTCCATTCATTACATCACTTGCTCGGCTATCTAAGTGACCGCTGATGAGGAAAACCCGATTGTCGTTTGGATCAGTTCCTTTTAGAACCGCTACTGCGTTTCCAAGTAATGTTGGTTTATCAACTCTACCGCTCTTTGGAATTGTAGTTGTGTCAAGGTAGGTTGTCATTCTTCCGCTAGAATTCGCTGCAAACTGGTTGAACTTGCTAAGCACCCAATTTCTGGCTGCTCCAATACCTCTTTTTGTATCTGTTTGAGTACTGAGGGTGCTTCTGGTTCCAAAAGAAACCATACTGTTGATATATGAGCGAAGCGAATCTGGCGAAACATCTTTCACCATTCGTTCAATTTCAGGATCTCTCTGGATGATGGTTTGTGCAGAAACTGCTGATGATAAAAGCAATAAAGCCGGGATAAAGAATTTTCTCATGCACCTAAGATACACAACAGCAGCAATGAGAAACATCAATTGCTATAAATAAAAAAGCACCCGGATAATAAACATACTTACGTACACTTATCAACCTAGTGCTTTTTTAAGTTTTTGAGCAGCATAGTCTGTGAAGACTATTGTCTCAACGTACAATAGGAGTTTGCCGAAGCAAAACCTTTCGTACTTAGTGTTGTTCCTTTTTACAGGTTCAACGCTAACCAACCTTGTTATCATATTCAACTTTGCAGCTGAATAATGTTATCGGGTGGATTTAGTGAGTTCAACTTCTTTTTGAGGGACGTTGTTCTCACACCAATTAATGTTATCATGTCTGCCTTTCAGCTGAACAATGTTATCTTAACTGGATTTGTGAAGCTAAATCGGTTAAAATTTTGCTTCACACCAGCGATGTTATCAGTTCCTGCTTTCGCAAGACTTGTTATCAGCTGGATTTGTAAGAAAACCTTTTGACGGGTTTTGCACTTACACCCGGTTGTTTCAGTAGCCGAAGCTCTTGTTATCTCCTGGGATTTAGTGTTGCAGTTTCGTGACCAATTCTACATCACCGAAACAGTTTCTGATCTACTTACCGAAGCTTGTTTTTCTTAGCCTGTTTCTTTTTTAATTAAGTCTTGGTGTTTTACCACTTCGATCATCAATTACAACTACAAGGTAATTCAGCATTACAGCTGTTTCCAAATTTTAGGGCTTGTTGTTCTGCACTCGTTTCACACGAGTTTTTGCACAGAAAATGTGAATAAGGCGACACTTTAATAATTCAAGTAGAACGTAATCTCAGCAAGCTTCTTCATCGATTTAAAGGAGAATTGACCAAATCGGTTTTGCACAGGCTTATGCACCATGTATGTGTATAAGCTGGTTTTGGAGACGAACTTCAGTTCCTTGTGACATCGTCTCTTGCAAGTTTATCCTGAGCTTGACGAAGGACACTCTTGTACTGAGGAGCTTTCATCAGCCTGGAAAATAAAAAAGAGCTGACTAATCACTCAGTCAGCTCTTTAAGTAAAGCGTTATAGTTTATTCGTGAACTACCAACACCGGTACTTCACTTTGGTAAGAAAGCTTCTTCGTAGTGCCGGTTTTTTTGAACATCTTTTCAAATAATGAATGATGTTTTTGTACAGCAATGATCAGGTCAATGTTCTTTTCTTTCGCAAACATGTTCAATGCTTCGTCAATATCAAACAACCTCATAAAATAAAACTCAGGATTGAACTCTTTGAACATCTGTTCAAAATCTGTTTTCTCTTTCTGGTAAGCTTCAGAGATGGCTATATAATGTTCTGGATCAACATTTACAATATGAAATTTCGGACGGAAGGTCTGGAGTAAATCTTTGATCGGAGCAGAAGGAGTGGTGTTGAACACATTCACGAAATCAGAAGCCAGCATAACGTTCTTTACTTCTTTATAATTGGCTTGTTCAGGAATAACCAGGACAGGGCAAGCTTTTGTTTCGGCAAACTTCAACGTATTACTTCCGATCAATGCTTGTCCAAGTGGAGATCTTCCCGTGATGCCCATGATCACCAACTCAGCTCTTCTATGTCGAACTGCTTTTTCAAGATCATCTATAAAATCATCACCCTTATGGTTTAAAATATCAATGTTAACAGGATGCTTTTCGTTTAGTTGTTGTTTTAAACCTGCTAAAGTTGTTGCAGCTTCCTGCTCCTCAGAATTTTTTGAATAATGATGATAAAGCAAGAGTGTTACACCATGATGTCCCACCAATAGTTGGGCTGCGTATTTTGCTGCGTTAAGCGATGTTTCAGAGAAATCTACCGGTACAATAACTGTGTTCATATAATAGGTTGTTGAGAACGATAAAGATAAGTGGAAGAGGACAAAATCAATTCTGAACCTTCTAGCAAATAGAAAAGGGCTGAAAAATCAGCCCTAATTATTAAACACTACCTATGAGAATTATTGGATGATAATGCTCTTAGTCTCTGAAACTCCGTTTACTATAATCTTTAAGATATACAAGCCGCTGTTTAATTGCGAAACATTTAAGGCACAGTTATTTAAGCCTGGGGAAAGAGAATAGTTTTTCATTAATACTGACTTTCCAGAAACGTCAGTTACCGTAACTACAGCATTCTCTTTTCTTTCTGCCAAAACCTGGGTGTTAACCACGTCTGTTGATGGATTTGGATATAAATTCTGAATCAGCTGTTTTTTAAGATCAGCAGATTGTATAAAAATGATGTGGCTATAGGTTGATCTGCCATTAGCATCTACCAGCTTCAAACGATAGAAAGTTTTCTCAGCAGCAGGCTTATCGCTGTAGTTGTAAGAGAACTCTCCAATACCTTTTACATTCATGTCTTTCAGGGTACTAAACCGTCTGCCATCAACACTGCTTTCCAAGGTAAAATATTCATGTTCATCAGTTGATAAAGCTGTCCAATTGATCTGCACATCGCTTTTTAGGTTTGCTGCACTAAAGCTTAGTAATTTAATAGGCAGGGTAGAGTAAAAATTAGCCTGGATATCATCAATTCTAAACTGTTGAGTGGTGGTGGTTTGTCTAAATCTAACTCGTAGGTTAGAATATCCAAGACTTGATGGTAGAGGATCACTCAACATAATATCCCACGGGGTTGGTGCTACATAGTTGCGAAACATTCTTCTATACTGTAATGGGGTATAAGTGATACCATCTGTAGAGTATTCCAACACCAATTCGCTTAGGTTATTAACGTTGTAGCCAAACATATCAAAGCTGATGTCCATACTAGCCGGAGCATTACTTGGGTTAAAACCTGACATCTGGAAATAAGTTCCCGAAATATTGTCGAAGTAAACGTTTCCACTTCCACTGGCATTCAGATTATTTGAAGGATTCGTGTTTTGTACTGCGGCATTTCCAGAGAAGGTGAGGTTTCCACTATTTACCCAGCCTGTATAAGAGCCAGCGAGGCAATTATAAGAAGGTGAGCCAACTGTTTCCATTGGATAAGTCTGACCATAAGATGCAAAGTAAAAGATGCTCAAAAGCACCGTAATGGAGTAACGGTTTTTCATATAGGATTGGTTTAGAAAACGAAATAATAGTTTCATTTCCAAACAAACAACGACTCAAGTCAGCAAAAATTGCGGTGCAGTATTTTCCTTAAGGGCGATTCCTTACATAACGTCTGCTTGGGATATTGATAGGTTTTTTATGGTTACTTAGACCTCCTCTTATTCAAGTCTTTAACTTCGTATCTATGGATCAACACGATCAAATTCATCAGCTTGAGCAAGAGATACAACAACTTGGGCTGGAGATGAGGCATCAAGCCGAAAGGCTAAACAGGCTTAGACAGCAAGTTTTCCAGTTGAAAGGAGTTGATGTAAACATCCAGTCACAAACTCGAATCATAAATAGACAACCTTTCAGCCTCGAAAACTTCATTGGATTGAAGCTGTTGCACCTGGTAGGAATTGTTGTACTAGTGATCGGCTTATCTATCGGAGTTAAATATGCCATAGACGAACAGCTGATCTCAGAAACCGCCAGGATCATGTTAGCCTACCTGTCAGGTGGCTTAATTTTCTTTCTCTCCTTTAAACTAAAGGCTAAATACACATTATTCAGTGCCATTCTTTTTAGTGGGGGAATTGCTTCACTGTACTTCACAACTTATGCAGCTTTTGTTTACTACAATATGTTCCCTTTCTGGATGGCTTTCCTGTTGATGATAGCCTTAACCGCTTACACTACTTACGGAGCTATCAGCTACGAGCGTGAAGAGATCGGAGTACTTGGAATGGTAGGAGCTTACAGTATTCCATTTCTCATCAGCCAGAATAATGAGAATGCAACATTGTTTTTCAGCTACATACTCGTCATCAACTTCGGTGTAATATTCATCTCTTTTAAAAAGATGTGGAAGGTGATGAGCCAACTGGCTATGTTCATCACCTGGGTTTTATTTATCTCATGGCTTTCTCAACGATATGAATATGGACAGTTCACTTCTGGAATAGGATTCATGCTGGCTTTCTACCTGCTCTTCACTATTGGAGCAGTGGCTTATCATTTTTCCAAACAAACAAAACTCACCTTGTTTGATATTGAAATGATACTTGCCAATAATCTTGCTTTATATCTTGGGTCATTGTTCATAGTAGGTGACGGTACCATCAATAAAGCCTTAACAAACATTACCGGAGTGTTTTGTCTGCTAACTGGTTTAATGGCTTTACTGTCAAGCCGCTTTTTGTCAGCTGAGCAATTTCTCAAACGAATTCTGCTAGTGAAAAGTTTATGCTACCTGGTTTTGTATGTTGCTATGCAGTGGGATGGGATCTCTGTAACTCTGCTTTGGTTGTTATTGTCAATCATTTTGTTTGCCTGGGGAATGTTCAAAAAAATTTCCTGGCTTAGGATGAGTTCCATAATCCTGGTATCGCTTACGTTATTAAAACTAATCACTATTGACAGTTTAAATTTCTCTACGGTTGAAAAGATTATCTGCTATGTTTCTATTGGTGCCTTGTTGCTGATCGTTTCGTTTCTGTACCAGAAATTTAAAGAGAAGTTGTTTGGTGAGTAGGCTGCCTGTTAAGTAATGTTCCGTTGTACAAGAGTGTCCTTCGTCAAGCTCAGGATAAACTTGCAAGTAAAGCTGAATTTCGTACCTCAGCCCGTAACATAAAATTCATTTTATCCATTTCAATCACTTGTTATCTTTGCACATGGCAACAAACTCCAATTCTTCTATCTCTAAGTCTGAGAATCCCCGTTTTTTTGGTGAAGGTTTAACCTTCGATGATGTGCTTTTAATGCCGGATTATAGCCAGGTGCTTCCAAAAGATGTAAGTATCCAAACCAACCTCACTAAGAATTTGCGATTGAATATTCCTATGCTGTCTGCAGCTATGGATACCGTTACTGAAGCCAATCTTGCTATTGCTTTGGCAAGAGAAGGTGGTCTTGGAATTCTGCACAAGAACATGAGCATTGAACGACAAGCTGAGCATGTTCGTAAAGTAAAAAGAAGCGAAAGCGGTTTGATCTTAGACCCGGTAACGCTAAATGAAGATGCTACGATCGGAGATGCTTTACGTTTGATGAAAGAGAATAGAATTGGTGGTATCCCGATCATTGATAATAGTCAGAAGCTTGTTGGAATTCTCACCAACAGGGATCTGCGTTTTGAAGTTGATGTGAAGAAGAAAGTGAGCCAGGTAATGACCAAAGAAAAACTCATTACTGCACCACAAGGAACGGATATGAAGAAAGCTGAAAAGATTCTTCAGCAGTATAAAATTGAAAAACTTCCGGTGGTTAATAAGCAAGGCAAACTGATAGGCTTGATCACTTACAGGGATATTCTTCAACTCAGAAATTTCCCTAATGCAGTAAAAGATGAATTTGGAAGATTATTGGTTGGTGCTGCTCTTGGAATTACAAATGATCTGTTAGACAGAGCCGCAGCACTTCAACAAGTTGGAGTTGATATCGTAACTCTCGACAGTGCTCATGGACACAGCAAAGGAGTAATTGATGCCCTAAAGAATCTAAAGAAGAACTTTAAGAGCTTACAAGTTATTGCAGGTAATATTGGAACAGCAGCTGGTGCAAAAGCTTTAGCAGATGCTGGTGCTGATGCGGTGAAAGTTGGTATTGGTCCTGGTTCGATTTGCACTACACGTATTGTTGCAGGTGCAGGTATTCCGCAGATCACGGCAATTATGGAAGCTTCAAAAGTGTTGAAGCCAAGAAATATTCCTGTGATCGGTGATGGTGGTATTCGCTACACCGGTGATATGGTAAAAGCACTTGCTGCAGGTGCAGATGTGGTGATGATGGGAAGCATCTTCGCAGGAACAGAAGAAAGTCCAGGTGAAACCATCATCTACGAAGGAAGAAAGTTCAAAGAGTATCGTGGAATGGGTTCGCTCGGTGCTATGGTACAAGGAAGTGGCGATCGTTATTTCCAGGGTTCAAATACTGACGTAAAGAAATATGTTCCTGAAGGAATTGAAGGTCGTGTGGCTTACAAAGGTCATGTAACCGAGATCGTTTATCAATACACTGGTGGACTGAGAGCAGGAATGGGTTATTGTGGTGCAAAAGATATCAAAGCTTTACAGCAGGCAACATTTATCAAGATTACAAATGCCGGAATTAATGAAAGCCATGCACACGACATTGATATCACTAAAGAGGCACCAAATTATAGCAGAAAGTAATTTTATTTAGTCATCTGTAGTGCTATTATTGATGCTTTTGTTGCGTCGCACACTTCGACTTTAGGATTAACAAGCTACAGAAAGAAAAAGCAAGGTAAAACTTAGTAAAATATAACTCCAGGCAAGTATTGCACCTCGTTTAGATTTGTAAGCCGGCTCATTTCTGTACTTTTTTTCGATCTGCTTTCTTTTCTTGTAAAAAAGAAAGTAGTTCGCAGCAAAAACAAAAAAGCAAATCACAAGGAGAGCAGCAGTGGATAAATTAGATTGTTTTCTCTTGAAAAGAATAATCTCAACAGTAAAAACATTTATGATTTCTAGTATAGACAATACGCCATAGGCTCCAGACCATGGTCCTCGTTCCACTACAGAAGTTTGAAATTTATATAGTCTGTAAAAAAGATAATTCATCAATTTAATTTATACAGTTTGCCCGGCATTGATGTCATCACATTTTGCAATTCGAGATTCAGCATTGCTTCAGCTACAGAACTGCTGTTGAGATTACTTTTTATGTAAATCTCATCTATATGAAGAGACTCTTTGTCTTTCAGCAGATCAACAATGATCTTCTCTTCAGGCGAAAGATCAATGAACAGTTCTCTTGTTTGTTTTTTCTTTTGTTTGGTTTGTTGCCAGCCCATCACCTGCATTAGTTGGTCAGCATCAGAAAGAAGAATGGCTTTGTTCTGCTGAATCAATTTTAAACAGCCTGCACTTTTGCTGTCTGTGATTCTACCCGGTACTGCAAAAAGATCACGGTTGTAGTTGTATGCCAGTTCTGCGGTGATCATGCTTCCACCTTTTGAAGCAGTTTCAATCACGATAGTGGCGTCAGACATTCCTGCTACAATTCTGTTGCGTTTGGGAAAGTTGTGTTTATCTGCTTTGGTGCCTTTTGAGAATTCAGTTAATAATCCACCATTCAGCAGCATCTCTTTTGCCAAAGGTTTATGTTGATGAGGATAGATGCTATCTAATCCATGAGCCAATACGCCAACCGTTTGCAACTGTTTTGCTACTGCAGATTTATGTGCAATAGCGTCAATTCCAAAAGCAAGACCACTTACGATTAATACATTTTGTTCTATCAATCCCTCAACAAGTGATTCCGTTAATTGCTTTCCATAGTCACTGTTGGTTCTTGTGCCGATGATGCTCACCACTTTGGAGTTATTCAAATCTGCATTACCACGGTAATATAAAAGGGTAGGAGGATCATAGCAATGCAGTAAACGTTGAGGGTATTCCGGATCAGTAATAAATAATGGTTTTATATGATGCTTCTCAAGAAATTTGATCTCTTCTTCAGCTGAGTCAAAATTTGTGAAGTCTTTGATGAGTTTTGCTTTTATCTCTCCAATACCTTCAACTGCTGCAAGTTCTTTCTTCTTTGCTTTGAAGATGAGAGAGGCATCTTTGAAATGCTCAATTAATAACTTGGATTGTACGGCACCAATTCCGGTGATTTGAGTAAGGGCAATTTGGTATAGCAGTTCAGGGGTCATGCTGCTGAAAGATAGACACTCTTATTCAAAATCGGAAGGCTGTAATCCACTTTGCCGGCAAATTGAACGGAAGGTGCCCACGGGAATTTCTTTTCTTTCGGCAGGAACAATTACGGTTAAAGTTGGCTCACCTTGTTTTCGTAGTTTAACGTGACTCCACGTTGTGAGATTTGGATAAAACCATGTGCAGTAAAACCCTGATGATATAGTAAGATGAATACAGTTTAGGCATTGATCTCAGTATGTACGATTTCAGGTTTTTCGATGGTTGTAAATTCGGAAATTGAATCGTTATCGTAATATAGTTCTAAAGCCTCTTTCAAATTAGTTAATGCGTTTTCTTTGGTATCGCCAAAAGATGATACATCCACATTCAAACATTGAGCAACGAAGTGTTCACCTTCTTTCCAAACCACGTTTTCAAATGATCGTTTCATGCATCTAATTTACGGCAATTTACATCCCTACAATTGTGAATTCTGTTCTTCTGTTCAATGCCCTCCCTTGTTCAGATTGGTTATCTGCAACAGGTTTGGTTTCGCCGAATCCTTTCCAGGTTAACCGTTTTGCATCCACACCTTTACTGATGAGATAATCAGCTACGGCTTTTGCACGGTTGTTTGATAGTTTCAGGTTATCCGCAGGTTTTCCAATATTGTCAGTATATCCGTTTACCTGAACTTTGATCTGCTTGTTTTCCTGCATCAGCTGAACCAGTTTATCCAACTCAACCATACTTACAGATAACAGTTTAACTGAGTTGGTCTCGAACTGAATATTCTTCAATCTAACAGTTGCATTCAACTCAATCGGCTGGAGTGGAATATCATTTTTATAAGTGCTGTCAGCTTGTTGTTTGCTCAACTCATACAATTTGCTATAGAACAAATAGCCTTGCCTGTTTACAGTAAAAGTGTAATCAGTACCTGTTGGTAAAGTAATGAAGTAGAAACCTGTTTCATCTGTTTGAACTCTTGTTCGTACAGTGTTCGTGCTGTTATCGATCAGCTCAACAGAAGATGGCAAACCTTTCTTCGTTTTTGCATCAAACACATAACCCTGAACATATAAAGTTCTTGCCGGACGAATATCTTTCCTCAACTCAAACTTGTATAGATCCAAACTACCACGACTATCGGCTCTGTCACTTGCATAGTAAGCAGTTAATCCATCAGAAGCAACGAATAGGCTTCCTTCATTTTCTATGGTGTTGATTGGATATCCGAGGTTGATAGGAGAACCCCATTTACCTGAAACCCTATCCATTCTGCTGAGATAAAGATCTGTACCACCATATCCAATATGTCCATCAGAAGTGAAATACATTGATTCGCCATCAGCATGAACAAAAGGAGCAATTTCACCACCAGGTGTGTTGATAACAGGACCAAGATTCTGAGCAGGAGTCCAGCTTCTTCCAGATTTATAAGTAACGTAAATATCACCTTGTCCATAGCCACCATAACGTGTGCTGCTGAAATACAATGCTTTTTTATCAGGGCTTAAACATGGAGAACTTTCCCAAGCCTCAGAGTTTATGTTCTGACCAAGATTTTCAGGAACACTCCAGCCTTGAGGAGTCCAGTAAGAGATATAAAGATCATAGCTGCCAAATCCACGCTGACCATAATCAGCAGCAAAGATCAACCACTCGCCATCTTGTGAAATATGCAAAGCACCCTTGAAAGGATCATCGTTTAAATCGCCACCCATCAGCATTGATCTGCTGTAACCTTTTTTAGTTTTGTTACTCTCAAAAAAATCTTCACGAACGTTTGCACCACGTCTTGTGTAAACTAAGATGCTATCGTTGATTGTCATCGATGGATAATATTCAGGTTGGTCTGAGTTAATGCTGTCTCCAAGATTCTCAGGGTTGAAAACATAGTTATCGGCAGCATGTTTTGCAGCAAACGCAAGTGCAAATTCATAAGATCTTTTTCTCTGTGTAGCAGATGCAATTGCTTTTTGTCCAAGCCTGGCGTTATTCAAATAATTGTTCACTGCATTTAAAGCATCCTGGAATCTGCCGGCTCCAGCAAGATTGATAGAATACAATACTGAGAAAGGTTTAAAATAAGCAGTGTCTTTCGCCTTTGCAATATCAAAGTTGATTATAGCGTTTGTATAATCTTTCAGATCACCATAAACACCGGCAAGATCTAGGTAAGCATCAACATAATTTCCATCTAAACTAATGGCTTTTTGAAATAAAGCTACTGACTGTTTCAGGTCTCCATCTCTGTAACTATTCCAGGCTTGTTCATATACATCCTTAGCCTTCTTATTTACCTTTTCAGGATCGTATTGAGCCTTAGCGGAAAACACAATTAATAAGAGGAGCAGCGAAATAATTCTTTTCATAGATAAGCCTGAAAGTTCGTGAAAACGCCTGAACAGCATTGTTAAAACGAGTAAGGTACAAGCTTTAGTACTTCGTAGCATCTTCATTGCTACGCTCAGTTCGAAGTTCTACTTAGATGGCATCTAAAAAGCGTAGCAGTCTATCCAGAGCCTGTCGAAGGAATCGCAATCACTTTATCAGCAGAATCGATAGCAGCAACTGCTTATGGAACGTTAATGTACTTATGGATCTGTAGGCTCAGCTCCCATCCTGGATTAAGCTTAATGTAATCAACGATTAAAGGAGTCATTGCAGAAGCTTTGGTCCATTCAGGTTGAAGGTAAAGTTTGCATGATGGAGAAACCTGTTTTGCATATTTCTCAGCCCAGTTAAAATCGTCTTTGTTGTAGATGATCACCTTTAACTCGTCAGCTTTTTGCAAAACTTCAGGCAAAGGAGATTTGAACTTTTTAGGGGAAACACATATCCAATCCCAAGTACCGGAAAGAGGAGACGAGCCAGAGGTTTCAATATTCGTTAAGAAGCCTACAGCCTTAAGAGAAGTGGTAAGTTCATCTAAATTGTGCATCAGCGGCTCTCCACCAGTAATTACAGCTATAATTTTGTTGGTAGATGTGGGTTGATGGTTGGTTGCAATAAATGCTTGCTTTACAATCTCATCAATACAATATTTGGGATGAGCAGCAGCATCCCAGCTTTCTTTTACATCGCACCAGAAGCATCCAACATCACAACCTCCCAGCCTAATGAAGTATGCAGCTTTGCCCTGGTGAAAACCTTCACCCTGTATGGTGTAAAAAGCTTCCATTACAGGAAGCCTGGTGATTGTTTGTTCTTCCGTCTTCATTATCTGTTGCCTTCAGTTCTGTTCAAATAAGCTTGCATGGTGTTTTTTAGCAAGCCAGCAATCGTCATCAATCCAACTCCACCTGGAACAGGTGTTATTGCAGAAGCTTTTGCAGCCACTTCGTCAAAAGCAATATCACCCTTGATTCTGTATCCTTTTTTAGCTGAACCGTCTTCTATTCTAGTTATACCAACATCAATTACCACAGCACCATCTTTTACCATATCTGCTGTAACAAAACCAGGTTTGCCTAAAGCTGCAACAAGTATATCAGCCTGTAAACACATTTCTTTAAGATTATTTGTAGCTGAATGACAAAGGGTTACGGTGCAATTTCCTTTCGGGAGATTACTACTGAGCAGGATACTCATTGGTCTGCCTACAATATTGCTTCTGCCGATCACTACTGCATGCTTCCCTTTGGTTTCAATATTAAAGTGCTCCAGCATCAGCATAATACCATAAGGCGTAGCGGGAATAAAAGTCTCAAGTCCCTGAACAAGTTTTCCGGCACTACTTGGATGAAATCCGTCCACATCCTTTAAAGGATCAATTGATTCTATGATCTTCTGCTCGTTAATATGCTTCGGAAGTGGGAGCTGAACCAGGATTCCGTCAATATCATCAGACTTATTACAATTGTCGATTTTTTGTAATAATTCAGTCTCTATACAAGAATTTTCAAGTCTGATTAAAGTACTCTGAAAACCAACCTCCTCACAAGATTTAACCTTGCTGGCTACATAAGTCTCACTTGCTCCATGATTACCTACCAAAATAGCTGCAAGATGGGGCTTTCTTGTACCTTTTAGATTGATAATCTGTTGTTTAAGTTGCAATTTAATAGCTTGTGAGGCCACTTTTCCATCCAATAATAGCATGCAGCAAAATTACCTTAGAAAGGAGATAAAATTTTTTCTTTTAATGCAGCGGATTATTATTCTGCCTGTCTATTTTAGGTTATCTATAACTTTTTTAAGGGATAATTCAGGTTTTTTTAACTTTTTCCTTAAAACGGTTATATTTACATCATAATCTAAAAAAACCTATAGCACATGAGAAAAATTCTGTCACTGCTTGCAGTGATGCTACTGACGTGGTCAGTTGCCACTGCACAAACCCGGGAAATTCAAGGAAGGGTTACAGATGAGCAAGGAGCTGCCGTTGAAGGAGCTTCAGTATTAATTAAAGGCACAACAACCGGTGTTGCCGCCGATGCTCAGGGAAATTTCCGCATTTCAGCAAAAAATGGTGATGTACTTGTAGTTTCTGCTACCAATTTTGGTTCCAGAGAATACACAGTTACTCAATCAACCACAAGAGTTGAAGTAAAACTTGCCAGAGGTACAGCAGTAATTGATGAGGTTGTTGTTACAGCCATGGGTCAAAGAAGAACCCGTAATCAAGTTCCTTATGCCGCACAAACTGTGAATGGAGATGAGGTTTCTAAAACAAGGAGCAGCAACTTCGTTCAGGGGTTATCTGGTAAAGTTGCTGGTCTAGAACTTCGTCAGGGAAACACACTTGGTGGTTCTACTAATGTGGTTATCAGAGGTGCAAAAACAATCAGCAGTAGTAACCAGGCACTGTTCGTAATTGATGGAGTTCCGGTTGATAACTCACAGGTTAGAACTGGTGGACAAACTACAGGTCGGGGTGGTTATGACTACGGTAGTGCTATCCAGGATTTGAATCCAGACGATATTGAATCTATTACTGTGTTGAAAGGTGCTGCTTCTACTGCACTTTACGGTTCAAGAGGTGGTAATGGTGTGATTCTTATCACTACTAAGAAGGGTGCAAGAGGATTAGGTATTACTGTGAACTCTAGCATTGGTATTGGTAAATATGATAAGAAAACCTTTGCGAAATATCAGAAAGAATATGGCGGTGGTTATGGTGCTTACTATGAGGATCCTACCGGTCGGTTTCTTTACAGAGATATTAATGGTGACGGTGTAAATGACTTAGTTGTTCCTGTAAGTGAAGATGCTTCTTATGGTGGAGCTTTCGATCCTAATAAAATGGTGTACCAGTGGGATGCTTTTGATCCTACTTCTCCAAATTTTGGTAAAGCTCGTCCTTGGGTAGCTGCTGCAAATGGTCCTGAATCAATTTTCCAGACTGCAGTATCATCTAACCAAAGTATTCTAATTACAAACGGTAATGAGAGTGGTACGTTCAAATTAGGATATACTCGTACAGACGATAAAGGAATTATGCCTAACAGTAAAATAGCTAAGAACCTCTTTAATTTAGGTGGAAGCTATAATATTACTAAAGGCTTAACCGCTTCAGCAAATGTTCAGTTTACTAATATGACTGCTACTGGCCGTTACGGTACTGGTTACGATGATAAGAATTTGATGACCAATTTCCGTCAGTGGTGGCAAACAAATGTTGATGTACAAGAACAAAAGGATGCTTATTTCAGAAGTGGTGGTAAGAATGTAACATGGAACTGGGCTGACCCTACTGATTTAACTCCGATTTACTGGGATAATCCATATTTCACTCGTTACGCTAACTATGAGAATGACAGTCGTAATCGTATGACTGGTTATGTTTCTTTAGCCTACAACCCTATAAAAGGTCTTGGATTTACTGGAAGAGCTGCTTTAGATACTTATGATGAGATGCAGGAAGAAAGACAAGCCGTTGGTAGTGTTACTACTTCAAACTACAATCGTAACAACAGAACTTACAGAGAATCTAACTATGAGTTGTTAGGAACGTATGAAAGAGGATTAACAAAAGATCTTAATTTAAAGCTCCTTGCAGGTACGCAATTGAATAGAAGAAACACCCAAAGCATCTACGCTTCTACTAATGGTGGTTTGATCGTTGAGAAAATCTACGCTTTGTCAAATTCAAAGAATGCACCAACAGCACCTGTTGAAGGTTACTCTCAGATAGACAACTGGGGCGTTTTCGGTGGTGCTACTTTCACTTTTATGGACATGTTCACATTAGATGGAACGGTTAGAAACGATAAGTACTCTACACTTCCTAAGGGTAACGAGTCTTCTACTTATTACTCTCTTTCTGCCGGATGGACATTCTCTAAATTGCTTAAATCTGCAACATGGTTAAGCTATGGTAAAATAAGAGGCAATATCGCAACCGCAGGTAATGGTTCTGGTAACTTTGGAGCTACAGCAGATGTTTACAACATCGGAACTCCTTTTGGATCTTCTCCGTTGGTGTCAGTTAATGGAACCGCAGCTAATCCAAACCTTCTTCCAGAGAAAACTCAAACCTATGAACTTGGTATAGAGGCAGCTTTCTTAAAGAACAGAGCTGGTTTTGATATTACTTATTACAACGCTAAAACGTTCAATCAGATCTTTGCTGTACCTGTTTCAACCTCTACTGGTTACAATTCAAAATTCCTTAATGCCGGTAATATCCGCAATAAAGGAATTGAAGTAACTGTTTATGGTACTCCGGTTCAAACAAAGAATTTCTCCTGGACTATCAATGCAAACTGGGCTAGAAATAAGAACAAGGTTGAAGAACTATATCCAGGTATTGATAACATCGTTCTAGGAACTTTCCAGGGTGGTGTATCTCTTAATGCTACTTTGAATGAGCCTTATGGTACGATCCGTGGTCAAGACTTTACTTATGTAAACGGACAACCTGTAATTAGCCAAACTACTGGACGACCAGTAAGAAGTGCATCGTCAAATCTTGTAATTGGAAATGTAAATCCTGACTGGATTGGTGGTTTAAATAATACAGTGAAGTATAAAGATGTTTCTTTAAGCTGGTTGATTGATGTTCGTCAGGGTGGAGATGTATTCTCGCTTGATCTTTACTATGGTTTGGCTACAGGTGGATATCCTGAAACTGCAGGTAATAATGATAAAGGAAATCCTTCCAGAAATTCAGTTGCCTCAGGTGGTGGTATTTTACTTCCTGGTGTAGCTCCTGATGGAAAACCAAACACTAAATATGCCGAGAACAGTAATTACGGGTTGCTCGGATATGCACGTCAACCGGCAGCGGCTTTCGTGTACGATGCAAGCTTTGTAAAGTTAAGAGAAGTAGTTTTAACGTATTCTTTACCGAAGACTTTTGTTAGCAAATTGAAAGCGTTCAAGGGTATCGATCTTTCGTTGATAGGCAGAAACTTGTGGATCATTCATAAGAACCTTCCTTATGCAGATCCTGAGGAAATCATCAGTGCTGGTAACCTGCAAGGATACCAGGGTGGTGCTTATCCTGCCGTAAAAACATATACTTTCAATTTGAAACTAAGATTCTAAATGAAATTATCTATGAAAAGAATAATTATTGCACTCGCTTTTGCCCCGTTACTATTTGTAACGGCATGTAAAAGAGATATAACAAGCGTAAATGTGGATCCAAAGAATCCACAAACCGCACCCGCAACAGCTTTTATTTCCAATGGACAGAAATCTCTTGCCGATGCGATGACCTCAACGAATGTGAACGACAACATCTTCAGACTGGTTGTTCAGTATTGGCAGGAAACTACTTATACTGACGAAAGCAACTTTGATCTGAATACAAGGCAGATCCCAAGACAACTTTGGAACTACTTGTATAGAGATGTGATTCGTGATTTAAGAGAAGGCAAGAAATTGATTCCTGCTCAGATCCAAGGAACTACAACTCAGAAAAATGCACTCGCAATTGCTGAGATCACTGAGATCTATGCATGGTACTATCTTGTTACTACTTTTGGCGATATCCCGTATTCCCAGTCTTTAGACGTAAATACACCTCAGCCTAAATACGACAATCAGCAAACGGTTTTCAACGATCTTTTGACAAGATTGGATGCTGCTCTTGCTACTATTACCACTTCAGGTTCTAGCATTGGTGATGCAGATCTTATTTATGGTGGTGATATGGCTAAGTGGAAGAAGTTTGCGAACTCTCTGAAGCTAAAGATGGGAATGACCATTGCTGATGCTGATAATGCAAAAGCAAAGACTACAGTTGAAGCTGCCGTTGCTGCCGGAGTATTTACATCTAACGCCGATAACGCTGTATTTCAATACCAGTCTGCACCGCCTAACACAAATCCTGTATGGGTTGATCTTGTACAGAGTGGTCGTAAAGATTTCGTTGCGGCAAGCACGATCGTAAACAGGATGACAGCTTTAAACGATCCTAGAAGAGATGACTACTTTACTACAGATGCAGTAGGTGGTTACTCAGGTGGAACGCCTGGTGCAAGTAGTAACTATTCTACTTTTTCTAAGCCTGCTCTGTCACTTCAAGCTCCTGATGCACCTGCTACATTGTTAAGCTATTCAGAAGTTGAGTTCTTCCTTGCCGAAGCTAAAGAAAGAGGTTACAACGTTCCAGGAACAGCTGTAAGTCATTATAATGCTGCAGTTACTGCTTCTATACTTGAGTGGGGTGGAACAAATGCTGAAGCTACTGCTTACCTATTGCAACCAGGTGTACTTTATATGTCTGCAAACTGGAAGCAATTGATAGGAGAACAAAAATGGATCGCTCTTTACAACCGTGGTTGGGATGAGTGGATCGAGTGGAGACGACTCGATCAGCCAATGTTGGTTAAACCACCAACAGCTATTAGTGTTATCCCTTTACGTTTAACTTACCCTGTTCCTGAACAAAACCTGAATACAACTAACTACAATGCAGCCGCAACTGCAGTTGGTGGTGACGCTGTTACGACTAAATTGTTCTGGGATAAATTCTAAAAGTTCAATCTCAATCTTAAAAAAACCGCCTTATGGCGGTTTTTTTGTTTATCCGCAGTTATTTTGTTGTAATGAACGACTATATAAGCATTGGGAAGATCGTAGCAAGTTTTGGTCTTGAAGGAGAATTGATCCTGAAACATTCAATTGGTAAAAAAACATCTCTTCAAGGTATAAAGGCAATTTTTGTGGAAGAGGTTAAGGGGAGTTACATTCCATGGTTTGTTGTTAGCTCTAAAGCAAAAAATGAAGATGAAATAACAGTTCAGCTGGAGGGTATCACTTCTAAAGAGTCTGCAAGAAAACTTAACCAGAAAAAGGTTTGGTTAAAAGCTGATGATTTGAAGAAGATTGCTGGAAGTACATCTCCTTTAGCATTGATAGGGTATAAACTGATCAATGAAGGAGATACCATTGGATTAGTTGAAGAAGTGATAGAGCAGCCACATCAGCTTTTGTTGATGGTTATTTCTAATGAGATTGAGATGCTGATTCCGCTACATGAGGAAACACTTGACAAGATCGACCATAAAAAAGCAGAAGTTCACGTTACATTACCTGATGGTTTGTTGGATATATACAGATAAGATGTTTAAAAATTATTACGGTTTCTTCAAGACGTGGAAGTCAATGTGGTTCAGCCTCCTGATCTGATGATATTTTTGAAAGCCTCAGTTCCATACAGGTTGGACAAATTTAGAAACGAGGAAGAGAGTACTATGAGAACATGATCGACAACTACAAAGAAGGTCAGTTGCTAATTATTAATGTTTTGGTGAGGTGGTAAATAAGGGTGATGGAATGTTGTTTGGATTATTTTAAGGATGTAAAAGGAACTTTACGCTTTATCTCAGTTTTGACCGTCTCATACTTTTTTCCTAATACAGCAGGCTCAATTAATACGCTGGCATGATATCGTTTTTCTCCAAGTTGCAAAGCTTTCTGGAATAGAATATTGTATCTCTTGCGAAACGCCTCAGCATCTTTTAGGCTGATGGCTAAAACATTTACATAAGCTGTACCATTATCGTAAACGGTGATCGTACTTTCTTCTACATTTTCGATCTCATCCCATCTTATCAAACCTGTTGATACACCAGCAGGATTATAAATAATTCCTTCATCATCCATACGAAACACTACAGGAGCTTTTATAAACCGCCATCCAAAGTTCAGTACGAGGAAACTACCAACGATAATTACACCATAAGCAACATAGATAAACGTCTTGTCCGTAATAGGCTCTTGCGGTTCATCTAATATGAACGTATAGAATAACCACATTAACAAAAGCACAAATGGGATAGGAATGAGGTAACTGAAACGGTTAAACTTTATTTCAATGGGTGTCAAGGTATTTTACGCTTAGTGAAGTATGAATTTAGGAACCAATTTCATATCACAATAAAAAAATCCCGACTTAAAAAGACGGGACTTCTCATTTTGGTCATAGCAATCAAAAGAGACCTTGTTCCAAAAAAGGAACTTCTTATTCAGCTTTAGGTGCAGCTGCTAATATTTCTTCACTTACCCCACTTGCATATTTTTCAAAATTCTTAATAAACCTTTGAGCCAGATCTTTCGCTTTAGCATCATATCCGTCTTTGTCTTGCCAGGTGTTTCTTGGGTTTAGAATTTCATCAGGAACATTCGGACAAGATTTCGGCATCATCATACCGAATACAGGATGTTGTTCAAATTCTACTTTATCAAGCTCGCCATTAAGTGCTGCAGTAATCATTGCTCTTGTGTAGCTCAGTTTCATCCTGTGACCAACACCATGAGGACCACCACTCCAACCTGTGTTCACCATCCAAACATTTACATTATGCTCAGTCATTTTCTTACCCAGCATATCTGCATATTCACCTGGATGCAAAGGGAGGAACGGAGCACCAAAACATGCACTGAAAGTAAGTTTCGGCTCAGTTACACCAGCCTCGGTACCTGCAACTTTAGCAGTATAACCACTGATGAATTGGTACATTGCCTGTCCTGGTGTGAGTTTACTTATCGGAGGAAAAACTCCTGAAGCATCACATGTTAAGAAGAAAATATTTTTTGGTAAACCACCGATAGACGGTTCCTGTGCATTAGAAATAAAGTTCAAAGGATAACTAACCCTGGTGTTCTCAGTGATCTTTGAACTTTGGAAATCGATCTGGTTAGTACCGTCAATGAAAGTAACGTTCTCAACTAAAGCACCAGGTTTGATAGCTCTGAAAATCTCAGGCTCTTTTTCCTCGCTCAGGTCAATCACTTTTGCATAGCAACCACCTTCAAAGTTGAAGACTGAGTTACTTGTCCAACCATGCTCATCATCACCGATCAACTTTCTGTTAGGATCAGCACTTAAAGTTGTTTTACCTGTACCGCTTAATCCAAAAAATACTGCAACATCACCTTCTTTACCCATGTTGGCAGAGCAGTGCATACTTAGCACATTCTTATCGTGGGGTAGCACATAGTTCAGGATGGTGAAAATCCCTTTTTTCATCTCACCTGTATAACCGGTACCACCGATCAGAATAGTTTTATGAGTAAAAGAAACCAGCGCAAAATTGTGCTGCCTCGTTCCGTCAACTTTTGGATCTGCTTTAAAGCCTGGAGCCTGGATGATGTGCCAGTCAACCTTGAAATTGTCCAGCTCTTCTTCAGCCGGACGTAAAAACATATTATAAGCAAACAAGTTACTCCATGGATTTTCGTTGATCACACGGATGTTCAATCTGTAATTCTGATCAGCACATGCATAAGCATCTCTCACCCACAATTCCTCTTTCTGGTTCAGGTAGTTCAACATCTTTTCCTTCAGCTCAAAAAAGTGCTTCTCCTCAACAGGAATATTGAAATTGTTCCAATGAACCGAATTTTCGGTCAAGGCATCCTTCACTGTAAACTTATCCTGTGGGCTTCTACCGGTAAATTCTCCCGTATTAATACAAAGAGCACCGGTATCATTCAAAATGCCTTGTCCTCGATTAACAGCTTGCTCTGTAAGTACTTCCGGGTCTAACTGATAGTGCAGCTCTGGCTGCTTCAAGCCAAGCTGGTGTAGTTCTTTTGTAGGATTCATAGTTGTTGAGATCATAGCGAACAATCGTTAGTTAGTTTGCAAAAATAAGGAGATTCATCAAATACGGAAACGTTTGCGTAATAGATACACATGAGATTTTGGAATCAACTTTCCTGCCGCTTTTGGGCTTTCGTTGTGTAACTCACTTGTACTTTCGGAGCCCTATTCAACAATGAGCATATCGCTGTAGGAGTTTGCTATATAGTTATCAGTCTGAAGTTCAAAGAGATTAGCGTAAAGAGAGCATTGCTTCTTTAGTTTCTCGATACTGATCTCTCCGGTTGTATCGATTGCTTCCACTTCAATAAATCTTCCAAGTCTCTTGACTGTATCGAAATGAAATTTCACATTATCTATGAAATAAATCCTCCGAGTTTTATCTACAATTACTTTAATGCCGAGTGTTTTCACCAAAATATCTTTCAAAGCTTTGGAAGGCTGATGCTCATATAAAATGATATCAGACTGCTTTGCACCAGCTTCATTTTTTCGTTCGTAGTGGATCAAAGCATTTTCTATGTGGCCTTCTCGCAGTTTCAATCTGCCGGAACTAACATTGAAATAAGTATCTATTTGGTGATCCTCCCCTTTAAAAATTGGGTTAAGTGCTTTAAGTCTTTTTTCTAATACATCAGGATCACTCACCTGTGCTTTAAACTCGTAATTGATTGTTGACATAAAAAAATTACTTCAATACTTTAAGCAAAGTACCGATCAAATCTGCTTCGGCAAAAGGTTTCGATATAAAGTCGTTCATCTTTGTAGCAAGTAGTTTCTGCTTGTCTTCAGGCATTACATTGGCCGTTAATGCAATAATCGGCAGCGATTCGGAAATTTCATTTCTAATAATTTGAGCCGCCTCTATTCCATTCATTATCGGCATTTCAATATCCATTAAAACCGCATGTACCTCTAATTTTTTTCTTAATATATTCACGGCTTCTTGTCCATTGTGTACCACATAAACACTTGCACCATAGTTTTGCAAAACGGTTGATGCTACAAGCACATTAAGATTATTATCTTCTGCTATTAAGATTCGTTTGCCTTGCAAAGCATTTTCTGCAAACCTAACCTGAGTATTTGCTGGAATATCTTTTTGAGTGCCCTTGGGTAAATTGAGTTTAACCTTAATACAACTGCCCTTACTCTTTTCACTTTCAACTTCTATCCTGCCATTCATCAATTCTACTAATTGAGAAGTGATCTTTAGTCCCAAACCGGTTCCACCATATTTTCTTGTAACACCTTCTTCCTGGCTGTACATGCTGAACATTTGCTGCATAAAGGCTTTAGTCATTCCAATGCCAGAATCTTTAACACAGATGCAAAGCTGCTGACTATTCTCTTCGTTTTGTTCCAGCTTGATGTTAGTACATACCTTTCCTTTATGTGTGAATTTGATAGCATTATTAAGCAAATTCACAATGATCTGGTTAATGCGATAAACATCACCAATAAAAATGTCTGACACATCCTTATTAATATTGAACTCCAGATCCAAACCTTTTTCTGCAGCCTGGTGAGCTGTTACCGCTTTCGCATATTCAATTACCTCCTGAAAAGAGAAACCTGAATACTCCAATCTTAATTTGCCAGCTTCGATCTTAGAGAAATCAAGAATGTCATTCACGATCACGATCAAATTCCCTGAAGCTGTTAATATCGCATCAAGATATTTTGACTGTCTCTCGTCAAGAGAAGTTTTTGCGAGTAACCTGCTCATTCCAATGATTGCATTCATCGGAGTTCTGATTTCATGACTCATAACTGCAACAAACTCCTCCTTTGCTTTTGCCGATCGTGCCACTAATTCAAAAGCATCCTTCTGAGCCAATTCGGCATTCTTTCTATCCTTTATATTAATTCCATAAGCCAGGATGAATTTTATCTCTCCTTTCTCATCAAAAACCGGCCGCATCTTTCTCAATTGCCAATCCGTTTCTTTGCCAGGAAGGTTGATCTCTTCTTCATAGCTCTCATCCAATAATGTTTCTCTGATGTTCAGAAAAATTCCTTTTCTGAACTCGGCCATCGAAGTATTCCGATTTCGGTACTTGCAGTAATCAAAATCATCCTTACCAATGATCCAGTTTCGCAATTCAACGTCTTTGATACCTGCGGGATTTACATACAGGTATTTGCCATAAGCATCAAACACACCAATATCGGCTGGAAGATTATCTAAGGCTTCTTTATAAAAATCTCTTTCTTCAGCAAGTGGAGTTACGTCTGCAGCCATGGCAAGCCAGCCGATAGCAATCTTTGTAAGACTAAAAAGATAGGTTGATTCATTTATGGAGCATTCCACTAAGGATGCACCTTCAGCAAGATTTGTAAACCCTAACGGAAGTAAACCAGCAAAAAGCGAAGCCGATACCTCATTTTGGTAAGCGATATTTCCATCTACACTTATTACTAAAACTGGATGTTCGGAGCTTTCAAACAGGAATTTTATAGCCGAAATTTCGTTCAAGGGGTATGCTTTCTTTTAATTTCAAATCTATGTGGTTTTTATTGAAGGCGTTGCGAGAACGCTGGTTTCTTTTTTGGTGATTAACGGAATCTACTTTCGCCCAGCTTCAGCAGATGAAAACAAAAAACCCTTCAAATAATTGAAGGGTCTTTATGCAAAGCATGTATTGAATTAAGCTTCTGCTTCTCCACCAGATGTTTCTTCACTGGCTTGTGCAGCTGTCGGCTCATGATTCTCTACTCTTCTAACTGCAGGAGTGTATTGCTGCCTGCTGTTTCTACGCTTCTGCCTGTTTTCTTCGTTTCTGCGGCGAATGTTAGCTTCGTGTTCGTCGTGCCAAGCCTGGAACTTAGTCATAGCTGTAGCTTCGTCGAACAAGCCAAGTGTTACACCACGTAACAAATGTTTCAGGAACAATACTCCCTTAAAAGAAAGTATTCTTCTAACAGTATCAGTTGGCTGAGCTCCTTTATGAAGCCACTCCAACGCTTTTTGGCGATCCAACTGAATGGTTGCTGGTACTGTTAGTGGATTGTAAGTTCCAACTTTTTGGATGAACTTACCATCTCTCGGTGCACGTGCATCGGCAACTACTATAAAGTAGAAGGGCCTCTTTTTACTTCCGTGCCTCTGAAGTCTTAGTTTTACTGACATGTTAAATAGAAATTTAAGCCAGGTTAGGAAATTTGGTTAACAATAGGACGGCGAAAATAACAGTTACCCCTAAAACTTCCAAGCGATAATTGCGATTGAAAGTTAAATTAATCTTTTTGGGATATGTGCTGCTTAGCTTTGGGCATCGCCAATTGTGTCACTCACTTGTACGTTCCGGTTTCATCTCAACCTACAAGAAATTTGTAATTGAATATCAATACTTTCAGCATTCTTTAGGCATCTCCAGTCATCTGTCTCTTTGGTTTAACCTTAGAATTATAAAGCGAAAAGCCATCAGCTAATGCTGATGGCTCAAATATGGTTAATCTGGAATGCTTACTAATTGCCAGCAGCTCCAGCTTCTTTTTGCTTTTTCCTGGTTGCCGAGTAGATTTTGTATTTATCAGCACCCATTATCTCCTTGATTTTGGCATTTTTCTCATCGCTGATCTCTTTCAGCTTAGCTTTCTTATCATCTTCACTCAAAGTAGCATCATTCTTAATTGGCTTACCTTTTTCGCTCGCTTCTTTCATAGCAGCTTCCACCTGTTTGATCTGATCATCAGTTAGACCAGCTTCTTTGTAAGCAGCAGCCATTTCTTCTTGTTGCTTTTCTTTTGCTTTTTGTTTTTCTTCTTTAGTCTGGGTTTTTGCCTCAGTCGTTTGAGAATAGGTTACGGTTGCGAAAACGAACAGCGAACAAAGGATAAATAAAACTTTTTTCATGATGGCTCTTTTAGAGGAGGTTAAAGATAATCAGCTATTTAAAGTCAAAAGGTTAAAATCGGCTTATCTTCTCATGCCAGGCATCATCATTTTACCCATTGGCATTTTGTTCATGCTTTGCATCATCTGCCTCATTTGCTCAAATTGCTTCATAAAAGCATTTACATCGGCAACTTCCTTCCCACAGCCCTTGGCAATTCTTAATCTCCTGCTGCCATTGATCTCATCTGGGTTGCTTCTTTCAAACGGAGTCATGGATTTGATGATGGCTTCCACACCTTTAAAAGCATCGTCACTAATGTCAATATCCTTCATGGCTTTACCAACACCTGGGATCATTCCCATTAGATCTTTCAGGTTACCCATCTTTTTGATCTGCTGAAGCTGGTCTAAGAAATCCTGGAAGTCGAATTGGTTTTTGCGGATCTTCTTTTCCAGCCTTTTTGCCTGCTCTTCATCATACTGCTCCTGTGCTTTTTCAACGAGTGAAGTAATATCACCCATTCCCAAAATACGCTGAGCCATACGATCTGGATAGAACACATCAAGTGTTTCCATCTTCTCACCAGCACTAGTGAATTTGATCGGTTTGTTAACTGTGTATTGAATTGATAATGCAGCACCACCTCTGGTATCACCATCAAGCTTGGTAAGTACAACACCTGAAAAGTCTAACCTGTCGTTAAAGGCTTTTGCTGTG
The DNA here is from genome assembly GCA_031424775.1 of Chitinophagales bacterium. Lineage (GTDB taxonomy): Bacteria > Bacteroidota > Bacteroidia > Chitinophagales > Chitinophagaceae > JAEZDC01. Next base: position 44,872 of record JANPIB010000114.1, read on the forward strand.
TTCACAGCATCCTGACCAGTCATGGAGTCAACAACAAACAGTATCTCGTTTGGAGAAACTGCATTCTTAATGTTGGCAACTTCGGTCATCATCACCTCATCAATTGCCAAACGACCTGCAGTATCTATGATAACAATGTTCTTGTTCTTTGCCTTTGCTTCTTTGATGGCATTCTGTGCTATCTCAACAGCATTTTTATTTTCTCTTTCGCTATACACATCTACACCGATCTGTCCACCAAGAACTGTCAGCTGATCGATCGCTGCCGGACGATAAATATCAGCAGCAACTAGTAAAGGTGATTTCCCCTTTTTTGTCTTCAGGAAATTAGCCAGCTTGCCACTAAATGTTGTTTTACCAGAACCTTGCAAACCAGCGATCAGAATTACAGCCGGACTGCCTGTAATATTGAACTCAGCTTCAGTTCCACCCATCAACTCAGTAAGCTCATCCTGAACGATCTTAACCATCAACTGTCCTGGGCTAATGGAGTTAAGCACTTTTTCACCGGTAGCCTTATCCTTTACCTTATCGGTAAACTCTTTGGCTATCTTATAGTTCACATCTGCATCAACCAATGCACGACGGATATCTTTTACCGTGTTGGCAATATTCAGTTCATTAATCCTTGCTTCGCCTTTAAGATTTTTAAAGGCACCTTCTAATCTTTCTGATAAACTTTGGAACATAATCTCACTTTTAGTGAATTCACCTAATTTGGGCGGCAAATATACAGACTTAGCCACGAGCAAGAACCGCCAAACCCTGTTAAATGCTGCTGCTTTTACTGGATTCTTTACTGCTGATATTCATAACATTTTCGCTTGGAGGCATTTCCAGAGCATTGCTATCTAAGTGGTTAATGCTGGATCTCCAGGTTTCTTTTATGGAAGTTTTCCTGTTAGGTTTGATGCTTTCGAGTGTGTACTTCAACCTGTTGTCGCAGATAATTCCGGTGAACTGGCTAACGCTTATACCCTTAATCCTCATCAGCATTATTTGGCAATTCAGGAGGAAAGAACTTACAGTTAAGCGAATAAGGACTTGGTTCAATTTGAATTTTCAGGGGAAATCAGGATTGCTACTAATTATACTCTTTTTGATCGGATTGCATTTCCTGGTTTCGCCATACAATCACGACAGTGCCGATTACCATTATCATACAGTTTATTGGTATGAGAATTACAAAGTGATTCCCGGATTAGGTAATGTGCATGGCAGACTTGCTTTCAATGCCATGAATTTTATTCTTTCAGCTCCATATTCTTTCACTCATCTCGTTGGTCAATCACTTTACCCTTTGAACGGTGTTTTAGTATTGATGTTTTACTTATGGGTGTTCCAGAACATTTTAAAACGCAGTAGCAATTGGGGCAGCATTGTTTATTTAATTGTGGCGATACTTTTTTTCAGACCATTATTAGCAAATATTCCTTCTCCGGCTTCTGAGCCATTGGTAACGATCACAGTAGCTGTTGTATTCTTTCGTTTACTTGATCTGATCGAAAACAGAAAGCATAAAGACATTCGCTACTTCGCTATTCCGCTATTGATCTCATTTTTCGCAGTCACTGCCAAGCTTACTTCAATCCCGGTTTTATTGATTTCTGCTGTATGGATGTTCTTCTTCATCCCACGCCAACAGTTTTCAGTTTACCTAAAGCTTGGAGTTGCTGCTGCCATTATTGTATTGCCCTGGATAGGAAGGAATATTATACTGAGTGGTTACATTGTGTATCCATTTTACATGATAGATGTGCTAAATGTTGATTGGAAAGTGCCGAGAGATATTGCCATTCTTGATTATGCTTTTGGAACAGTAGGTAGCTATGGTCACAGCGAAGATGTTTTTAAGTTGAACGGAATTTCTGAATGGTTACCTGTTTGGATGGAAAAACATCTGGCTCCTCGTAGATGGATCGATTTTTCCGTTTTTGTTTTGTCGCTAACATCATTTTTCACATGGATGATCGTTTGGCGGAAAAAGCGGGTTGATAAAGCTTTGTTTGTTTTATGGCTTTGTGCATTTATTGGAGAGATGATCTGGTTTTTGAGAGCTCCTGAGTTCAGGTTTGGAATGGGATATTTGTTGATGACGTTCTGTATTCCTTTGATCAATTTATCAAAAAACTATCCTTTACCTGAAAGGCGGTTTCTTTTAATAGCTGGAACAGTTTTGGTGTTGAGTCTTATCAATTATTCAATTCGAGCAACATTGCTTCACCCAAGATTTAATACACACGGATTGGAAATGCTTTGGTTGAAGCCACTGAGAGATAAACGGTATACTTCTGCTTATGATATGCAAACAGCAAAGATTGAAGACCTTGGACATGGTGTAAAATTGTTCCACCGAGATCCGGAACATGATTGTATTCACATCTACGACCAGCCCTGTATGATGTGGGAATACGGAGCGGTAGAACTCCGTGGGACTAAAATCACCGAAGGCTTTAGGAATAAGCGAAATGATGTAAGAAAAATCTTCCCGTTTGTTTTCGAACATCAATGGTGATCAACCCAAATAGACCTTTAACGATTTACACTTTGAAGTAGTCTTAAGTTTAGTGATCGCTTTATCTTTTATCTGCCTTACCCGCTCTCGTGTAAGATGAAATTTATGACCAATATCCTCCAGGCTCCATGGGTGATCTATTCCTATCCCAAAAAAATAACAGATCACTGCTTTCTGTCTATCAGTAAGGGCTCTTAACGATTGTTGTACTTCTGTTTGCAATGATTGATAATGTTCCAGCTGCCTGTCAGTTTGTTCTGCAAAGGGATTGATGTAAGTATCCAGCATCGTTCCGTCTTCTCCATCAGCCATTGGTGAATCTGTACTTACGTGGCGTATGTTGCTGTACATGGCTACGGTAACCTCATCTAAGTTCATATCAAGTGCTACTGCAACTTCTTCAGGAGATGGCTCACGTTCATATTCCTGCTCCAGCTGTTGATACATTTTACTTATTCGATTGGTGAGTCCTACTTTATTCAAAGGCAATCGAACAATTCTTGCTTGTTCTGCTAATGCCTGTAAGATGCTTTGACGTATCCACCAAACAGCATAAGAAATGAATTTGAAACCACGAGTCTCGTCAAAACGCAACGCTGCTTTTATCAATCCTAAATTGCCTTCATTGATAAGATCAGGAAGAGAAAGTCCCTGGTTTTGGTATTGCTTTGCAACAGATACCACAAACCTAAGATTTGAATTCACCATTCTATCCAAAGCACCCTGATCTCCATGCCTTATTCGTTTAGCCAGATTGGCTTCTTCATCAGCAGAAATAAGATCTAACCTGGCTATTTCCTGGAGATACTTCTCGAGGCTCTGAGATTCACGATTTGTGATCGATTTCGTGATCTTTAATTGACGCATGCTCATGTTGTAGAAATATTAAGGGTATGTGAGGATAAGCTTGTGATTGACCTTCTACATCAACGTCTGCCTCACAATTTAACATTCTCATAACGGTACGCCAAAAATTATTTTAAACCTAATAACCTGCTTAACAAGATGTTGCAACATTCATTTTTAAGCATATGCGATAAATTATTGTACGAGAAGCGTTAAAGCAAAAAAAATTTCGAAGACTTATAGTATTTACTATTATTGCAGGCCTCAAATAAAGGAAGTAAAGTGAAAGTAATGAGTAAGAAGCAATTGTTTACGCTGGAATATCCGGTAAGATGCTCACCTAATATTTTATATGAATATTTAGCCACACCAGCAGGTTTGCAGGAGTGGTTTGCTGATAAGGTGGATGAGTGGGAAAATGTTTATAGTTTCAGCTGGAATGGAGGAACTCCTGATAAAGCAGAAGTACTTGAAAAAGAACAAGATAAATCTGTAAAATTCCATTGGCTGCACACAGGAAAAGAAGAGTACTTTGAATTTAGGATTGAGAAGACTGAGATCACGAATCAAACCATTCTTGTGATCAAAGACTTCGCTGAGAAAGGAGAGATAAAAGATCAATCTCAGCTTTGGCAATACCAGATCAAGGAATTATTTCACCGTTTGGGTGCTTAAGAGATTAGTGATCTCAGAAAACGAGCTATTAAAGAATTCAGATGAATTATCCCACTCTTGTAGTGGGATTTTTTTTGCCAGTTTGATAAAAGGAAGCTGCTGAAGATCTTTTCTTCTATCAAAAAGGAGGTAGTTATCATTTTCAAAATGATGTTGCCAGGCATTAGATGAGTTGCAGAGCCACCAATCACTATTTACTCGTTGTTGTAGCTGTGCTGCATATTGTTGTTGATACTTTCCCTGTAGTTGCAGCGTGATACTAAAGAACTTTCCCCACCAGAAAAAACTACGAATCGAAAACACATCAGTTTGAGAAAAATTTCGTGGGTAGTCCAGCATCACCCAAGGTAAACCAAGGTAGTTTTCTCCTTTTGAAATTTTTGGAGAAATATGAAGCAGATCCTCATGCAAACTTTCGCATTGCTGTTGGTAAGCTTCGCTTAACTCTCCAAAAAGATCATAAACTTTTTGAATGATGCGGTTCTTTGTTAAAATGAGTTCGGCATTGGTAACCAACTCTAATTCGTCTTTCGAAAGTTTTACATTTGCCATTCACCATTATTGAGCGTAGCTGCAAAGTGATTAAAAAACTTGACAAACTCATTATCCGTGCTTTTATAGGACCTTTCCTTGCTACGTTTCTTATTTCTCTCTTCGTGCTGGTGATGCAATTCTTCTGGTTATGGATTGATGACCTTGTAGGTAAAGGACTTGATACACTCACCATATTTCAACTCATCGGTTTTGTAGCTGCAACAGTTGTTCCGCTGGCTTTGCCTCTGGCTCTACTGTTATCATCCATTATGACATTTGGTAATCTCGGGGAAAGCTTTGAATTAGTAGCGATCAAATCATCTGGTATTTCATTGATGCGTTTTATGAGACCGTTGTTGGTAGTTGCCACAATCATTGCCGGCATTTCGTTTTTATTTGGAAATAATATCATTCCTGTTGTTAAGCTTAAGCTCGAAAGTTTAAAATGGGATCTTGTAAGAAGTAAGCCGGCTCTGGACATTAAAGAAGGTGTTTTCTATAATAAGATGGAAGGCTATGTGATAAGGATCGGAAAGAAAGATAAAGATGATAGCACCATACGCAACATTGCTATTTACGAAAAGAGCTATAACCTGCAAGATCAATTGATGATTGCTGAAAGCGGTATCATGAGAGTGACACCTGATAAACGTTACCTGGAGTTCATCCTTAGAAATGGATCTCGGTATGAAGAGAAAGGCAATCGTGGCACTACAGGCACTGAGTTTATCCGTCTTGGATTTAAAGAGTATAGAAAAGTGTTTGATCTTAAGAGTCTCCAGTTTGGGAGAACACCGGATAGTTTATTTGCCGATAACAGCCAAATGCTTACCGTACGACAGCTTAATGCAAGATTGGATTCCCTGGTAAAAACAGACCAGCTTTTTCTTGAACGAAACAAAAAAGAACTAAGTAATCATTTCCGGTTTGCCAGCTATGCCGATTCAGCACAACCCAATCTGACCAAAGCAGAAGTGAAAGCAAAATCTTTTAAAGCACTCATTCCAGAACAATACAGAACGATTGTTCCTGAAAGAGCTTTTTCACAGCTGAATTCTGTTTCTGGTTTAATTGATATGCTTGAGAAAGAAGAGGAGTCCAGGCTACGTACCATTCGGGAGCATGAAATCGAATGGCATAGAAAATTTACCTTAGCTTTTGCCTGTATATTGTTGTTCATGATTGGTGCACCATTAGGTTCGATCATTAGAAAAGGAGGTTTAGGAGCACCACTTGTTTTTGCCGTGATCTTCTTTATAGTCTTTCACCTTTTCAACACCTTCGGCGAAAAATTCGTGAAGGAAGATGTTACAAATGCTTTCACAGGAATGTGGCTGTCAACGATGGTCTTAATACCTATTGGAGCATTTCTTACCTATAAAGCATTGCGAGATTCTCAGCTATTCAACAAAGAATTCTACTATCGTTCATTTAGAACCTTCAAAAGGTTTTTGGCTAACTTTAAAGTGGCAAAACGCACATCTTAAAATAATCTTTTATGGAAAACACAGAAAACGGCCGTAGAGACTTTATAAAAACTGCAGGCAAGGCAGGTCTTGCATTAGGTTTGGCTCAAACAATATTGCCAGCTTTTGCGGCTGACGATAGATCAAAATTCAACATTGGGTTTTTACAACGTCCACTGCCATACGATTTTTCAGCTCTGGAACCACATATTGATGCAATGACGATGGAGATCCATTACACAAAGCATGCTGCTACTTACGCTAAGAATTTAGCAGAAGCAACAGCTGCAGAGAAAGTTGATACTGCTAAGATGAAGCTGGAAGATGTGTTGAAGAACATCAGCAAGTACTCATCAAAAATGCGAAATAATGCTGGTGGTCATTATAACCACGAAATGTTTTGGGAGATCATGTCGCCAAAGGCTGATCATAAAACAGCTGGCAGACTGAATGATGCTATCGTAAGAGATTTTGGTTCGATGGATGCTTTGAAGAATCAGTTCAACGATGCTGCTAAAAGTCGGTTTGGAAGTGGTTGGGCCTGGCTGGTGATGACCACTGATAAAAAACTGGTGGTAACATCAACTCCCAACCAGGACAATCCATTAATGGATGTTGCCGAAGTGAAAGGGTTTCCATTGATCGGTTTAGATGTTTGGGAACATGCTTATTATTTGAAATATCAAAATAAACGTCCGGATTACATTAATGCCTGGTGGAATGTGCTGGATCTGGATCAAATAGAAAAACGCTACAGACATATTGCCTGATAAAAATGATTTTGATCAGAAAAAGCGGCACAAGGATAAATACCTTTGTGCCGCTTCTCTTTAAAATGATTGTATGAAGACAACTGTTACATGGATAGATAAACTTGCCTTTGATGTTACATCAGATAATGGTCACACTGTAAGGGCCGACACTACTATTGGCGGAGGAAGTTTAGATAGTGGTATGAGCCCTAAGAAAATGTTATTAGGTTCTTTAGCAGCTTGCAGCGGAATTGATGTGGTAGGAATTTTGAAAAAGATGCGTGTCGATTTTACCAGGCTGGAGATAGAAACAGAAGCAGAGCAAACTGAAACTGATCCTAAAGTATTCACCTACATTAAGATGACATACAGGAGCAATGTTTCGCCAGAGAACCAGGATAAACTTGAAAGAGCTATACACTTGTCTCATGAAAGTTACTGTGGCATCTCAGCTATGTTGAAAAAGCATTGTGATATTACTTTTGAAGTTGAATTGCTAGCATAGTTAATTTCTTATTTTATTAAGTCAAGTAAGTTGGAAGGAGCAAAGCAAAATCTCAAAGTTCAGATATGGATAACCGTGCTCAGCCTTGTGCTGTTCATCACTAAGGTTGTTGCTTATTACGAGACCAACTCACTAGCCATTCTTTCTGATGCACTGGAGAGCATCGTGAACGTTGTCGCTGGTTTTATTGGGCTATTCAGCTTGTACGTTGCAGCCAAGCCCGAAGATCTTGAACATCCCTACGGTCATGGGAAAGCAGAATTTATATCAGCAGCCATTGAAGGAACATTGATCGTTGGCTCGGGTTTTTTTATCATCTACGAAACCGTTCAAAATTTCATTTACCAAAGAAAGCTGTATTCACTTGATACAGGCTTGTACTTAGTTGGTGCAACAGCGGTGGTTAACTTTATTGCAGGAACAGTTTGTCTGAAGATTGGCAAAAGGAATAAATCGCTTGCACTACAGGCTAGTGGTAAACATTTGCAAACTGATACCTATTCCACTTTAGCAATTATCGCAGGAATTATCCTGATGCTTGTTACAAAGCTTTTTTGGTTAGATAAAGCAATTGCAATTGCAATGAGTATGTTCATTATTTACAATGGCTACATCATTGTTCGTAAATCCTTAGCCGGAATAATGGATGAAGCAGACATGGACCTGCTAAAGCAAATGCTGGTTCTGCTAAACGCAAATAAGAGAGACAACTGGATAGACCTTCACAATCTCCGTGTGATCAAATATGGAAGCCGTTTACATCTTGATTGCCATTTAACGGTGCCCTGGTATCTGAATGTTCACGAATCTCATAATGAAGTCAAAGCATTGGAAGAGCTGATCCGTAAAGAGTTTGGCGACTCAATGGAAATGTTCGTACATACAGATGGATGCTTACCCATTAGCTGTCCTATTTGTGTGAAAGATGATTGCCCTGTTCGTCAGCAACCTTTTACAAAAAGGCTTGAGTGGACATTAGAGAATATCTTATCCAACCGAAAGCACACTGTTTAATTATTTTATCTCGTAGCTCACTAATTCTACATTAGTCGTAGAACTTTGTCCGGGAATGGTGATCGCTAATGCACTACTGATAAGCCCAATACCTTTTGCATAATACTGATCACCACCACCCATATTTCCGAAAGCAGAAAGAAAATCCTGGCGAACATGAATTACATCAACATAGTTTTTACCCTGTACTGTTTTAGAAATTCCTTTCTCAGTAATCGTGTATTTCGATGTAATGGTCACCGGGACACCTGAGAATACAACTGGAACACTCAGTTGCCAGGTAGCATTTACGCTTTGTTCGCTTTTAAGATATAATTCATCAAAGCCATTCGGAAGAAAACCAGGGAACACAGCAAGTCTGTAATATTCACTGCCAACTTTTGTTTGGTATTGATTTGCACCGTTACTATTGCTTAGCACTTTGTAAGTTCTGCCTTGTGCCGTAGTGTCTTTATTGGTAACAGTTAGTTTGTTTGTAACTCCATTGATAATATAAGTCCAGTTAGAACCAACAGTCAATGGTGAGAAGTCACTCTCTGCAACAGTGCTTTTCTTTTTACATGATGCCAAAGCAAATACACAAACAGCTGCGATTACAAACTTTCTCATAGTGAAGTAGGTTTAAGTAAAGATATGCTGGAATTTATTGCATCGGCTGCAGTTTTACATGGCATCGGCTGTTGTGTCACTCACTTCAAGTTTCGGAACTTCTGGCACCTTCACGTTTCTTGTTACTGGTTTCTCGTTTTTTGTTTCTTGTTAAGCTCTTAATTGTATCAACTACGCTAACGAGAAACATCAACCAGAAACGACAGTCGAGAAACATTCTTTAGTACAAGTGTGCGACGCAAGTAAAGCTCAATAGTAGCATTGTTCCATGGCCACCCAAAATTATCCATGTAAATCAATACAATCTGTGTTATCCGTGTTCCCCGATAGCCTATTTTCGCTTTCTAAATTTTTTACTATGCAGGCGTGGAAAGATTACCAGGCTGAGAATAAAGATCGTTTCCTGGAAGAATTGCTTGAGTTACTCCGAATTCCAAGTGTGAGTGCAAGGAGTGAGCATAAAGAAGATATGGTTAGCTGTGCGGAAAAAGTAAAGCAGCGTTTGCTTGAAGCTGGTGCAGATACTGTGGAGATCATGCCAACAGCAGGACATCCGGCTGTGTTTGGCGAAAAGATCGTTGATCCATCAAAACCTACAGTATTGGTTTATGGTCACTACGATGTTCAGCCTCCTGATCCGTTGGAGCTCTGGGATTCTCCTCCATTTGAACCAGTGATCAAAGATGGTAAAATTTTCGCAAGAGGTGCCTGTGATGATAAAGGACAATTTTATATGCATGTGAAGGCTTTGGAATTAATGACAAAGACCAACAGCCTTCCTGTGAATGTTAAGTTTTTAATTGAAGGTGAAGAAGAGATAGGGTCAAAGCATTTGGGTGAATTTTTAGAAGCCAATAAAGCAAAACTGAAAGCTGATGTTATCCTTATCAGCGATACTGCAATGCTGAGCCTCGACACACCAAGTATTGATGTAGGTGTTCGTGGATTAAGTTATATTGAAGTTGAAGTTACCGGACCAAATCGTGATTTACATAGTGGTGTGTACGGTGGTGCTGTGGCAAACCCGATCACAATTTTGGCAAAGATGATTGCTTCTATGCATGATGAAAATAATCACATCACCATTCCGAAATTTTATGATGATGTGGTAGAATCATCACCTGAGGAAAGATTTGAAATGGCGAAAGCACCTTACGATGGTGATGAATACACTAAAGACCTAGGAGTAAAAACATTGTGGGGCGAAAAAGGTTATACAACTAATGAGAGAACAGGTATTCGTCCAACTTTAGAGTTGAACGGAATATGGGGTGGCTATACAGGTGAAGGTGCAAAAACAGTATTGCCTTCTAAAGCATTCGCAAAGATCTCAGCTCGTTTAGTGCCAAACCAAAAGAGCGGCAAAATGACAAAACTGATCATCGATCATCTGTTAAGTATTGCACCTGATTATGTAACAGTGAAAGCTTCTGAGCATCATGGTGGTGATCCTTACATGACTCCTGTTGATAGTATAGAATACAAAGCAGCATCTAAAGCCATAGAAACCACTTTTGGTAAAGCACCAATACCTGTAAGAGGTGGAGGCAGTATTCCGATCACTGCTTTATTTGAGAGTGTGCTGGGTTGCAAAACAGTATTCTTAGGTTTTGGATTAGACAGCGATAACCTGCACAGTCCGAACGAGAAGTTCAATATTGATAATTTCTACAAAGGCATTGAAACGATACCTTATTTCCATCAGTATTATTCTGAGATGAAAGCTTGATGCTGTTACTTGATACTAGAAGTCCCGCCAGTGTTGCGGGACTTTTGTTTATAACTTGATTAGTCAAATTATCTTGCTCTCTTCCTGCCTAAATAAAATCCCATTCCTGTTCTAATCACCGGCTGAGCATGGTTGTACTGATCTCGGTATGGTGAGTTAATATTCTTCATCAGATCAATCATAATGCTAACGTAGGATATCTGCTTACCAATGTCACGACCTCCATAACCAACTCCGACTAAAATACTTTCGGCTTTCAAAGTGGTTGTGTATTTAGCATTGGTATAAACGTCTATTTGGTTTTGTTTGATCCAGTTATACTCAGGCTGAACAGCTACAAACACTTGCTGTATAGGCCAAATACGAACAAAAGTACCGGCACCATAATTGAATGACCTGAGTTTATATGCTACCGCTCCATTGAAGTCGTAAATCCTTTGTGTTTGATAATTAACATTGAACAACACACCTGCATCTAACCATTTCGTGATGCTATAACCAAATTCAGGAACTGCTCCAATGGCAAAACTTCCATTACCGGCACCTAAGTTCAAGCTGCCACCAACAAAAGCATTGTTCCAGTTGAACTTTTCTTTAGTTTCATCCTCATCTTCTTTCTGGCAAAAAACTGCTGTAGTAAGCATAAAGCAGCAAAACAAGCACATCAACTTCTTCATAGATACGTTTATTATTTTAGATCAAAAATCTTACCTGCATTCAAAATGTTGTTTGGGTCGAATGCTTTCTTAATATCTCTCATCAGCTTCAGGTTGGTTTCCTTAAATACAATATCCATAAAGCCTTTCTGTATCAAGCCAATTCCATGTTCACCACTTATGGTTCCCCCAAGCTCATGTACTAACTCAAATAAAGCCCTCAGCCCTTTCACCATTTCAGGATCTTCCTGGCTGTTTGCCGTGCCTTGTTTCTTTATCCTGATGTGTAAGTTACCATCACCGGCATGTCCGTAACACACAGCTTCAAAGTTGTACTGCTTACCGAGTTGTTTTACTCCCCGAATTAGTGTTGGCAATTCAGCTCTCGGCACTACTGTATCTTCTTCAATTGTATAACCATCCAACTTCACCGCTTCAGCAACACGACGTCTCAGCTTCCACAACTCTGCTTTTTGTTGAGCATTATCAGCAAAGAAAATTTCTCCTGCATCAAACTGCATCAGCAACTCGCTAATGGCTTCCATATCACTCATCAGTACGTCAAGATTATTGCCATCAACTTCTATCAGCAAATGGGCTGCAACTTCATCTGAAACAGGCACTGCATGACTATCCACCATTGCTGCAACGATCTTCAATGCATCAATTTCAACTAACTCCAATCCACTTGGCGTAAATCCAGATCTGAAAATGGCACTCACAGCTTCACTGGCTTTATCAAGGGATGTAAAGGGAACCAACATCAGCAGATCATAACTAGGCAGGGGGATAAGCTTCAAAACGATCCTTGTAACAATTCCTAAGGTTCCTTCGCTACCCACCATTAATTGTGTAAGATTATAGCCGGTAGAATTCTTCAACACGTTGGCACCAGTCCATATTACTTCGCCACTTGGCAGAACCACTTCAAGATTCAGCACATAATCTTTCACTACACCATACTTAACTGCTTTAGGTCCACCACTGTTTTCTGCAATGTTGCCACCAATAAAACAAGAACCACGACTACTCGGATCAGGTGGATAGAACAAGCCTTTTTCTTTCACAGCATTCTGCAATACTTCTGTGATCACTCCTGGCTCGGTGATTACTTGCAAATTCCTTTCGTCTATGTTGATGATCTTGTTCAAACGTTCAGTGCTAAGCAATACGCCACCTAAATGAGGTAAAGCTCCACCACTCAAACCTGTTCCTGCACCACGAGGCGTAACCGGAATTCGGTCATGGTTACAGATCTTCATGATAGCAGAAATCTCTTCAGTTGTTCCGGGCTTTAGCACAACTTCTGGTAAGAAAAGCAGGAGTTCTGTTTCATCATGTCCGTAATGTTTCAGCGACTCTTCATCGTACAACACATACGGGTCTCCAACAATATTTTTGAACTGTTGCAAATGTGTACCGGAGATCGTTCCTTTAGCGACAACTTCCATCTTTTCAATTTCCGGTAAAAATAAGGAGAGAAGATT
>JANPIB010000115.1:0-68173 GCA_031424775.1 Chitinophagales bacterium
ACTCCAACAACAAAGCATTGATTTTCTATTGCTCTTGCCTGCAACAAAGTTTTCCATGCATGATTTCTTCTTTCCGGCCAATTGGCGACATAGATCAAAAGATCATATTCAGGATTGCCTTCAGTTGCAGAAAAATTATGCCGAGCCCAAACGGGAAAACGTAAGTCATAACACACTTGTAAGTTCACTTTCCATCCTTTTACAGAAGCGATCAATCTTTTGTTGCCACTGGAATAATGCTGGTCTTCATGTGCATAAGCAAATAGGTGCCGCTTATCGTAGTATCCAAATTTTCCATCGGGCTGCATCCAGATCAAGCGGTTAAAATAGTCTTCTCCGTCTTTGATGATGAGGCTCCCTGTAACGATTGCTCTTTTCTCCGCCGAAATTCTTTTCATCCAATTAACAGCACCGCCGTCCATCGTTTCTGAAAGCAGTTCAGGTTTCATACTAAAGCCGGTGCTGAACATTTCAGGAAGTACGATCACTTCGGTTCTTTCAGCAATGCTGTTGATCTTCTGCTCAAGCATTTGGAGGTTCTGCTGTTTATCTTCCCAATGCAGCGCAGTTTGTATGAGTGTTATTGTAAGTGTTGACATCTTGGTTTAAAGTTAATCTGTTGATTTCTTTCTTACCTCAGAGATAGCTATTCGAATCAAATTTGATTCAAATCCTTTTTGCAAAAGATACTGCTGGGTTTTAGCTTGCCGAACAATATGCTGCTCATTCTTTAATTTCTTCCAACGTTCTTCTACGAGTTTTCTTAATACTGATTGATATTGCTCCTCATCTATCTCTTCCAAAGCTTGCTTTATGTTGTAAGAACTGATTCGCTTTTGCTTCAACTCATAAACAATCTTTACTCTTCCCCATTTTTTCATCCTGAATTTACCACCGGCAAATAGTTTGGCGAATCGTTCTTCGTTCAGATAATTTTCTTCTATCAGCCTGGAAAGCAATATTTCTACATCCGTTTTTCTCAAGCCATAGCTGTATAGTTTTTCTTTTACTTCTACATGACTTCTCTCCTGGTAGGCACAATAGTGTTTTAACTTGGTAAAAGCCGCATCAGGAGTCAAATTTTTAGAAAAGCCATTATTCATTGTTGAAAGCGATTACTTTTGTTTGAGTTTAGACAACCAATCCAGATCCTGCAACAATGCCCCAGCAAAAATTGAATATTTTTCTGGTAGATGATGACCACATCTATCAATTCACTGCAAAGAAAACACTCGAAGCAATGGGTGTTGGTGAACAGGTGTCTGTTTTTATGGATGGTGAAGCTGCTATGAACTTCATTCAATCTCATTTAGCTGATAAAGACGCTCTTCCTGATATTATCTTCCTTGATATTAATATGCCGATCATGGATGGGTGGCAATTTGTGGAAGAGTTCAGGAAACTGGATATTGGGAAGGATGTAGCCCTTTATATGGTTAGCTCGTCAGTTGATGAAACAGATTTGAAGCGTAGTAAAGAGTACAGGGTGATAAACGATTACATTATCAAACCTGTAGGCAGAAACCGTTTTGAGCAACTGCTTGGCATTCCTTGAAAACGATCAATTCACACTCGATTAACATAAGGCTGTTGATAACGTTTCGGACTGAAAAATTCCCCAAAAAAGTTGATTCCTTTACTGTAGGTTTGCCACAACCGCCAAAAAGCGGAAGTGAAACCAAAAACTTGCGGAAATGAAGTTCATTGTATCCTCTAACTCCCTTTTGAAGCACCTGCAGCAAATAAGTGGTGTTATCAATTCAAACACAGTGCTGCCGATTCTTGAAGATTTCCTGTTTGAAATAGAAGATAAAAAACTCAGCGTTGTTGCCACAGACCTTGAAACGGTAATGAGGGTGCAAATGGATATTGAATCCAAGGCTAGCGGAAGAGTTTGTATTCCGGCTAAGATCCTGCTGGACTCTTTGAAGAATATTTCGGATCAGCCATTGACTTTCAACATCGATAAAAATTTCAGCGTTGAGATCACCAGCGATAACGGTAAGTATAAAGTAATGGGTGAAAACCCTGATAATTTTCCTAAAGAGCCTACTGCAGACGATACTACAGGTTTTACTATGACCAGCGGTGCTTTGGTTACGGCTATCAACAAAACCTTATTTGCTGTAAGTAGCGATGATCTTCGTCCGGCAATGACGGGTGTTTATTTTGAGTTACTGAAAGATGGGGTTCAATTCGTTGCAACTGATGCTCACCGACTAGTTCGCTATAAAAGAACAGATGCAAAAGCTCCTAAAACGGACACTTTCATCGTTCCAAGAAAACCGCTGAATCTTTTGAAGAACGCTTTGCCTGATAATGATGACGATATCACCATCAGCTATAACAGTAATCATCTGTTTGTTAGCCATGGTGAGGTAAAGATGATCTGCCGATTAATTGATGCAAGATTCCCTGACTACAAAGTGGTAATTCCTACTGACAATCCCTACAAATTGGTAGTTAGCAAAAGTGATTTCCAAAGTGCATTACGCCGTGTAAGTGTTTTCTCAAATAAAAGCACTAACCAGGTAGCTTTAAGCATCAGCGGAAGTGAATTACAAATGGCAGCTCAGGATGTTGACTTCTCTTTTGAGGGAAATGAAAGGATGAATTGCCAATATGATGGAGAAGACCTCCAGATTGCTTTCAATGCAAAGTTTTTGATTGAAATGTTGAATGCTGCCGATACTGATGAAGTTAAAGTTGAGCTTTCAACACCTACAAAAGCTGGAATTTTAAAACCGACAGAACAAGGTGAGAACGAAGAGTTGCTTATGCTGGTGATGCCTTTGATGCTGAATAATTAAATGCAAAATATAAAATTGAAACCCTGCTAGTCTCAGCAGGGTTTTTTATTTTTAGCTAGTCTCAGCAGGGTTTTTTATTTTTAGAAGATGGAATTTGTGCCGGTAAGAAGTTTTGATTCATACATAGAAGCCAATATCCTGATGGGGAGATTGGAAGACGAGAATATTGTATGCACCTTAAAGAATGAATACAGCGTAACCATCAATCCCGTGCTAACAAATTCTGTAGGGGGTATTCAACTATGTGTAGCTGCAGTTCAACTGGAAAGATGTTTGGAATTACTTAAATGTTTTGAAGTCAAAAGTCCTACAGTTTGTCCGGATTGCAAATCCACTTCAACCAAGCAGATCAATCAACAAACGACACCAACTAATCTAATTGAAAGACTATTGGTTTTTCTTCTTGGTCCAACTGCTCTTCCACAGAAAATCTTAGAACTTTGCAGTGCATGTGGAAGAGTGTGTGAGCAAACCGATAGGCAAATATTAGGTTCAACAGCTACAATATAAATGGATAGCATTATTCAATATTTCTCCAACCTGGAACAACGACCACTGGAAAGACTGGCTTTCCTGGTAGGAGGATTATTGCTCTTCTGGATCATTGAAGGTTCAATTCCGTTCATCCAATTACAATACAAGAAAAACAAGATCAGGCATGCTTCGGTGAATTTTGGATTTACACTCATGCATTTAATCATTCATACTTTTTTAGCAATCATTATTATTTACCTAAGTGATTGGTGTAAAGCGATCGATTTTGGATTGGTTCACTGGCTGAATGCTGGTGTTGTTGGAACTATTATTATCTCGGTTTTTGTTTTAGATTTCTTTGGTGGATGGCTGGTGCATATTACAGAACATAAAGTGCCACTACTCTGGAGATTTCATGTGGTGCATCATGCTGATAATAATGTGGATGTAACTACCGGGCTTCGACATCATCCTATAGAAAGCGTTCTACGTGGATTATTCTTTTTTGCGGGAATTATAGTTTCGGGAGCTCCAATGTTTGCAGTAATGCTGTTTCAAACCCTACTGATTTTAGCTACAGCTTTTACTCATGCCAACATCAGCTTACCAAAATGGCTGGATAAAGGTTTGAGCTTTGTTCTTGTCTCTCCCAACATGCACAAGGTTCATCATCATTGGAAACAACCTTATACTGATAGTAACTATGGTGCTGTGTTTTCCTTATGGGACCGTTGTTTAGGAACTTTTCTAAAGTTGGATAAAGAGCAAATTCGCTATGGGTTAGATCGATACTATCCTAATGAGAAGGATGAAGATTTTATCGAATTAATAAAGAGACCGTTCAGTCCTTTAGAAAAATGAACTTAACCTTTGTCGCATGAAAATCTCAGCCTTCATTCCTGCTCGTTATGCCGCAACACGTTTTCCTGCCAAGCTGATGCAGATGCTAGGCGATAAAACGGTAATACGCCATACTTACTATAACACAGTTGCAACCGGCTTGTTTGATGATGTTGTGGTAGTTACTGATAGCGATATTATCTACAAAGAGATCACTTCAAACGGAGGCAAAGCGGTTATGAGTAAAAAGCCACATGAAAGCGGAACTGATAGAATTGCAGAAGCTGCTGCTGATATGAATGTTGATGTGATCGTAAATGTACAAGGTGATGAGCCTTTTGTTAAACGAGAACCACTTGCACAACTTCTGGAAGTATTTAAAGGTGAAGAGGGAAAGAATGTTCATGTTGCTTCGCTGATGCAGGAATTAACAGATGAAAAATCAATTGCTGATCCTAACTACGTGAAAGTTGCGGTTGATAAGAATCTGAATTCTCTCATGTTCAGCAGATCGGTCATTCCGTATAAACGAGACTTGGAAATAGCTGTGACATACTATGAGCACATTGGGGTATACGCTTTCAGAAAACAGGCTTTACTCAACTTCACAAATTGGGAAATGACGCCTTTAGAAAACGCAGAAAAAATTGAATGTCTACGTTTCCTGGAAAATGGTATTCCGCTTAAAATGGTGGTGACGAATTACATGGGTGTTGAGATCGACACTCCGGAAGACCTGGAAAAAGCCTCGTCGCTCCTCTAATTTTCATCTAAATCCTGATTTAGGTTGATAATCAGGGCAAATAAACTGCTTTCAGCTTGCAGATTGGCTTTAAAGTGAGTACATTTCACTTACAAAATCTACTGTATATGAGAAAGTTTCTTTTTCTCCTGCTATTTGCGACCTTCAATTTTGCCGCCATAGCACAACCCATAAACGATAATTGTTCTGCTGCAACCGTTATACCTGTGCAAAGTAATCCTTGTGTTACTGCATCACCTGGTACAACCGTTAATGCAACAGCCAGTACTCAAACAGCATTCATTCCTTCTTCGGCAGACGATGATGTTTGGTACAAGTTTACTACTTCAGCTGTAGGAACTGCTGGCTCAGTAAAAGTTGTTGTAAGTATAGTGGATGTCGCATTTCCTTCAGGCAGTCCTCAAAGTATTTATTTAGAACAAAGGGCAGGAACAGGTTCATGTGATCCTTATTATCCAAACAGTACCATGCTTAGTTCGTCTGGCGGCAATTGGTTGTTAACAGGGTTAAATCCATCAACAGAATACAGTATTCGGGTTTATACAGATGATAATACTTCCAGAATGACCTTTGGGTTTTGTGCATACTATCCACCAGTTCCTGCAAACGATGATTGCGGAACTGCAAGTACCATCAGTGTTACTGGTAATACTGGCTTTATAGTTCAATCTGCTGGAACCGTAGGAGCTACAGCTTCAACACAAGCTTCCGGAGATTTTAGTGGTAAAGACGATGATGTTTGGTTTCAATTTACTACACCGGCAACTGCAAAAAATGTAAAGGCAACTCTTTCAGAAATAAGTTATAATGCCTCAGGACAACCAGTTGTTGAATTGTGGGATGCATGTGGTGATGCTAGCTTTATAAATTGGTATCCTTATTCGACTACGCCTAATTTCGGAACATTGGTTCCCAATAAAACGTACAGGATAAGGGTTTATACTTATGGAAGCTCATCAAGATTTAACTCATTCAAGCTAACGATTGATTACGCTGTACCCAACGATACTTATTTTACTGCCGAGTCAATCACTTTATCATCTGCTACCAGCTGTACAACAATAACATCGGGAACTACCCTTGGTACTACATCAGAAATGCCTCCAGCATGTTCTGGTGCAAGTTCACCACCAAATGATGTTTGGTACACTTTCACCTCTACTAATCCAATTCATGAAATAAAACTCACCAATGTCACATTGGTAGCCGGTTCAAATGCCAATATGTATATGCAGCTTTTCAGAGGTAGCAATACGAATTCGGTTTTGTGCAGCAGTACAGGATCTATGTCATTGGATGGCTCGAGTATTGCCAATGTAATCTTGTCTGGAACCACTTACTATCTAAGAATCTATAATGAAGATGCATCCAGTGCCTGCACATTTAATATATGTAGCCGAGTACTTCCTGCTCCGGTAAATAATAATTGCTCAGGAGCAATTTCTGTTCCTGTGAACACCACAGATGTGGAGCAATTTGTAAGTGCTACTAATGTTGGAGCCACGGCAAGTTCACCTGCTTTATCGTGTTCGGGTACGGCTAATTACGATGTATGGTTCAAGTTTATTGCTCCCACATCAGGAAAAGCCTTTATCAAGATATTTAACTCAAGAGCACTGATAAATGTAGGTTCCGGTTCACCATATTTTGCACTTTACAGCGGCACTTGTGGATCACCGACTCTTGTTAGTTGTAATTCTGATCTAACTGGTGCTTTTTCAGGATTGACTTCTGGTTCTACATATTTTATAAGAGTATTTGATGTGCCGGGTAATCAATATGCCTTTGATCTTTCTATCATGCAACTTCCCGCTACTCAAACAAATATTACCTGTGCCACAGCCACACCTATAGACGCTAACTGGATTCAAGGAACAACTTTGGGCTTAACTTCTGCAAATATTGTCCCTTGTGGAGGTGGATCTCCCATAACCAATAAAGAGGTTTGGTATTCTTTCAATGCCACAGGTGTAAAGCATCTTATCGATTTTAAAGACATGGTAAGGCTTAGTCCTAACCAGAACAGTTTAGGGTTTAAACTCTTCTCTGGTACTTGTGCTGGTTTAACTGAAGTTGGATGTAAATCTGGAGTACAGTATAGTAATGATTTGATCAGCGGACTTACAATAGGAAACACCTATTATGTTCAGGTTTTGGAAAATACTTTTAACGGTGGGCCAGTGTCTTATAAGATCAGAACAATTAAAGAAAACGCAGCTGATAATGATGAGATGGCAGGAGCTGTAACGTTGATCCAATCACCAGATTGTCAAAATGTTCAGGGAACGTTTAAATTTTCTACCGTCAGTTCAAATCCCGTCACCGGAACTTTCAGTGGAGATGTTTGGTACAAGTTTGTAGCAGCTTCTACTAACCCAACCATTGCCTTACCATCAACATCTAGCGTCTACATGGTGGTATACCAATCTAATGGATCTACCATTTTTCATGATCCCGGATTTGGCACAACCAACCTTCAGTTAACTGGAGCAACTATTGGAAATACATATTATGTAAGGGTTTACAACCAAAGCACTGCCTCTTTAGGTCCTAATGCAGATTTTACAATCTGTATTTCTGGTGTGCCAAATACCATTCTTGCAGACCAACCTACCGTAGGATCAACCTGCATCACAATTGATGGACCTGTCGTATCTACCAATTCATTAAGATGGTTACATCTTATGCACCAAGGCAAAATCGTTGCATCCGTTTTTGATCAACCAGGAAATGCCGGAATGGGTAATATTATTGGCAAGTACTACATCAACAGCGGAGCTGTTCGTGCCGATGGTAGCGGAATAGAATACCTGAACAGGAACTTTGAGATAACACCAACTATTCAGCCGGTAAGCCCGGTTCGTGTTAGGTTGTATTTCAGCAAGTCTGAGTTTGATGCTATGGTTCAGGCCAACGATGCAGATGGAAATGATGTTTATTATCTGAACGATCTGAAAATATCAAAATTCAGTAGTAACCCTTGCTCAAATGTTTTGAATCTTGCGGGTGAGCTTTTGTATAATATCAGCAATTGGGGAAGTTTGTCAAGCAGCGTGTACTATGTTGAAGTAATGGTGCCATCGTTCTCTAGCTTCTTCCTGAAAAACGTTAGTGGTGTGTTACCTGTAACCTGCATAGATTTCTCTGCCGAACGAAAAAACAACAGGGTGAACCTGAAATGGACAACTGCTACTGAAAATAATGCCGATCATTATGAAATCGAAAGAAGCATCGACGGCAAAAATTTTAATAAGATAGGAACCATTGCTGCAAAAGGTACAGGCTCTGTTTACGCTTTTACTGATGAGGCTATAACTCAGAAAGGAGTTTACTATTACCGTTTAATGGCAGTTGATAAAGACGGCAGCAAAAAATTTGCTTGTAACACAGTAAAAGTTTCTGTAGAAGGAGGTAAAGAACAGATCTTCGGCAACATTTATCCTAACCCTGTAAAAGATGAAATGATGGTACAGCTGCAAAGAAGCTATGCAGGTAGTGTAGGGTTGCAGATCATCAGCAGTACTGGTCAGGTAATGCAGCAAACATCTGTGAACCTTCAATCGTCTGATGTAAAGATTGGCCTGAACACTTCTGGCTTATCAGCTGGAGTTTATGTGTTAAGACTACAAACAGTCAAAGGCATAGAGACCATTAGGTTTACGAAACAATAAAATAGATTACCCATTATTAAACGGTTCTGAAGCAATTCAGAGCCGTTTATTTTTTCAGCTGCTGAAACAAGTAGTTTCTAAGCCTACTTTTGCCGCCTTATGGCATTATCAGCAAAAAATTTAGAAGTAAAGAAGAGTAAAATTCCAGGAGCAGGCAAAGGACTCTTCACTAAAGTCTTTATTCCCAAAGGCACTAGGATCGTAGAGTATAAAGGCAAACGTA
Source organism: Chitinophagales bacterium (assembly GCA_031424775.1). GTDB lineage: Bacteria > Bacteroidota > Bacteroidia > Chitinophagales > Chitinophagaceae > JAEZDC01. The sequence continues at coordinate 8,782 of JANPIB010000115.1, forward strand.
CAACATGGGAAATAGCCAGCAGCGGCAGAGCTTTTAATGGTTACATCTACTACATCAATAAGGATAATGTAATTGATGCAAAACCTTATCCTGAGTATTTAGCTCGTTATGCCAATGATGCAAGAGGCTTAGGAAAAATCGAAGGCATGAGTAATAACAGCAAGTATGTTGTTGAGGATGATAACAAAGTGTACATTGAAGCATTCCGAAATATTGAAGCGGGAAGCGAGGTTCTTGTGAGCTATGGAAAGGAATATTGGGATGTTGTGAAAGAAAATCTTAAAGGCAAATAGTTCTTGTTCAGCTGGATTACTTCAGTACAAGTGTGCGACGCAGCTTAAGATGAATAGTATTCCAAATGCTTAGACAATAAAAAAACCACCCGGCAAATGCCTGGGTGGTTTTCCGTAATATTTTGCAAGGGGCAGTAATTACTACACTCTGCTTCTTCCGCCGATTAAGCTTAGCAAAAACAATACGATGAAGATGAAAAATATGATCTTAGCGATTGTTGCGGCTCCAGCAGCGATTCCGGTAAATCCAAATATCGCAGCTACTATAGCGATTATTAGGAAAGTGACTGTCCAACGTAACATAAAAGTAATTTTATAGGTGATTATATCTGTTCCTTAATGTAGAAAGTCAGAAAGCGTGCCAAACACCGACAGCAACAACACATGATGCGGTAGTGCTGCTAGAAATTGCAACTAAATACATGGCATGGAATTGATTGCAAATTTTATATATGTATCGTACGGTTAAGACCACATGGAAAAAATTCTGGGCAAGCCTTGCTTTATTATCAGTAGATGTGCTGGTAATATTGATTTTGTTTTTTGTCTCACTGGTTGCATTTGTATGGATAGCCAAGTATATCTTCCTTGATAATAAAACTGCTTTCGATGATGCAGCTTTTATAACACTAAGCAGTTGGGTAAGTAATGTAAATACTAATGTAATGGAGGCTTTTACCTTGTTAGGTAAGGTTCAGTTTCTCATTCCGGCTCATTTGCTGCTCACCGCTTGGTTTTTATTTGTTCGAAAACACAGGTGGTACACCATAAAAGTTCCGGTAATTGGATTAAGCAGTGGATTGATGATGGTAGGATTAAAAGACCTGTTTGATCGTCCACGACCACTCACGCCATTATTAGAACCTGTTACAGGCTTAAGTTTCCCCAGCGGACATGCTCTTTGTAGCATGACTTTTTTCGGTTTGCTGATCTATTTTGCCTGGAAACGAATTAAGAATATATATTGGAGAGTTGCAGTTACAGGGATACTCTCATTTACCATTTTCATGATAGGACTAAGCCGTGTTTACCTGAGAGTACATCATGCCAGTGATGTGATTGCAGGTTTTGCGTTAGGAATTATCTGGCTGGTGATCTCTTTGAAGATACTACGATTCATAGAAAACCAAAGCATGAAAAGGTTGGCTCCAAAAGTTGGTTACGGTGAAGTGCCAACTGTACAATCTAGTGTAGAGAAGAGTTCCTGATATCAGATCATGCTTATCTCACCTTTCTCATTTCTGTAGAGCATGAAGAATTCAGTCATGCAAAGAAGCCTTAGCATTTCTGCATTGAAGTTTTTCAAAGAACGATAACGTTTAATCACTTCTTTACGTTCAAGAATGATGTTCTTCTGCATGATCGCAGTGAGAGTTTGTAATTGTTGAATCATAACATGGTTTATGCTATCGTTTCTAAACTGATGCCAAAACGGTTGACATGCAATCTAATGTGCATTACATGTGCATGAAGCATTACCTTGTAGTGATGAAACAACAGATCGTTCATGTAGCACTTGTGGTAAACGACTACGATGAGGCTATTAAATGGTATACTGAAAAGCTAGGTTTTTCATTGGTCGAGGATACACCTCAATCAGAAACCAAACGCTGGGTATTAGTGTCTCCTCCGGGTTCTGAAGAATGCCAGCTCTTGCTTGCAAAGGGTGTAGGTGATGAGCAAAGAAGAAGGATCGGAAATCAAACAGGAGGCAGGGTTTTCCTCTTCCTGAAAACTGATGATTTCTGGAGAGATTACAACAACTATGTAAATAAAGGCATCAACTTTATTCGATCTCCAAAGACTGAAGACTACGGTACAGTTGCGGTTTTTGACGACCTCTATGGAAACCTTTGGGATCTAATCGAGTTCAACAAAAAATAACTTATCCCTCAAACGTACTATAGAAATAAGGTGTTTTAGCTTCAAACTCTGCAGCACAGGTATCAACCATCTTGTAAACCCTTGTAATGCCTAACGCCTTTCTTTTCTGGTAGATCTGCTCTTCATCACAATCACCATGAAGCACTTTGCATATCTGAAGATCGCTAAAGCCATTTTTCTTTGCTTCTTTCAACAGATCTTCCGGTAAGGTGTCAATGTTGTAATTAATCAGCTCTTTTTCAATGTTGCAGATTTGTAATATCTGGTAAATGAACCAACGATCAATTCCCGTAGCCTGAACGATGGTCTTCACCGTTACACCAGCCATCAAAGCATCTTTGATCCTGAAGATGCGATCCCATTTCGGTATTTTGATATACTCAACTAACTCATCACTCTTCATCAGGCTTTTGCCGTAATAACCCAAGCCTATAGCTTCATTCTCTAAGCTCTGACAAGCTTTCTGTAATGCTTCAGTAAAACTTCTGCCGATAGCCATCACTTCTCCAACACTCTTCATCTGCAAACCAAGTGTATCGTTAGCTCCTTTAAACTTGTCAAAATTCCAACGAGGAACTTTCACGATCACATAATCAAGTGCAGGTTCAAAGTATGCAGAAGTTGTTTGGGTGATCTGGTTTTTCAATTCATCAAGGGAATAACCAATTGAAAGTTTAGCAGCGATCTTAGCAATTGGATAGCCTGTCGCTTTTGAAGCAAGAGCAGAAGAACGACTTACTCTTGGATTGATCTCAACAGCTATCAGTTCTTCTGTCTGAGGATTTTGTGCAAACTGAACATTACATCCACCAGCAAAATTTCCAAGGCTACGCATCATCAGCATTGCCTGGTTACGCATATCCTGGAAAGAGGAATCACTTAATGTCATTGCAGGAGCCACGGTAATTGAATCTCCTGTGTGTACACCCATCGGATCGAGATTCTCGACCGTACAAATGATCACCACGTTATCTTTCTGATCTCGCAGCAATTCCAACTCGTATTCCTTCCAGCCCAGAACAGCTTTCTCAACCAAAACCTCATGTATTGGCGATGCAGTTAAGCCTCTTTGTAATGCTTCATCAAGATCGTCTTTGCTATGCACAAATCCACCACCAGTTCCTCCAAGTGTAAACGATGGTCGAATTACCAATGGATATCCAATTTCCTGGGCAAACTCTTTTCCTTCCAAAAAACTGTTTGCTACTCGGCTAGGTGCTACTTTAATACCAATCTTCACCATCAACTGACGAAACTGTTCCCTGTCTTCTGCCGTATCAATTGCAGCAACATCAACACCGATCAGCCGGCAGTTGTATTTCTTCCAAATGCCTATTTCATCAACTTCTTTACATAGGTTCAATGCAGTTTGACCACCCATTGTTGGCAAAACAGCATCAATCTGATTTTCCTGCAAGATCTGCTCAATACTTTCTGGCGTAAGCGGTAACAGGTAAACCCTGTCTGCCATCATCGGATCCGTCATGATAGTTGCAGGATTTGAGTTTATGAGTATCACTTTAATCCCTTCTTCTCTCAAACTCCTGGCAGCCTGGGAGCCGGAATAGTCAAATTCGCAGGCTTGCCCGATAACAATTGGTCCTGATCCGATGATGAGTACTGATTTTATTGAGTTGTCTTTAGGCATGTTTTGATTGAGTTGTGGAGACCGACTCCGGTGCTACGATGAATCTTCCGTTGCGTCGCACTCTTGTACTTTGTAGCCTTGAGCAACAGAAAAAACAAATTGTGCAAATGTAAGGTGCAGTGATAATTATTACTGTTATTTTTTATCTCAGTAACGATAAATAGTATTGACTTCTCCGTCATCTCCCGATAGCTTGCAGTATGAATATCAGGGTTGTGCGTTATTTGAACGTTTTGCTGGTGTTGGCGATCCTTTCATTCAACAAACTGGGATTGTTGCCTTATGTCGCTGTAATGCACTTCTCGCTGGAAGTTTTAAATCGCAAAACAGTTTATTTAAAAGAAAGGGCTCGAATCTTCAACATCATTTTCTGGAGCTATGAATTGGTGTTGCTGGAGCGGCTCCGAAGTTTTCAGTTGTCGGCTGACTTTGAATGGGTACTCAATAGCATAGAACATCTGCTATTTGCCATTGTAATTTGTATAAAGATCTACTTCTACCTTGAAGCTTTCTTTTTGAAAAAGTCGATGCCAAAATTTAGAAATGCGGTTTATGCTTTCATACTTTTCTCTGCTCTTGGCGTTTTGAACGAATATTTCCAAAACTTCATTAATAACAGATCTCTATTTGTATTGATAGCAGACAGCCTTAAAGACATAAGCATGAATTGTATTGGTGCTGCGATTTTCTTTTTAACAGCTTTTACTAAACTGGTTATCACCAACAGAAAGCTGAATATGTACTTTTGAATAATGCGTTTCTTATTTATCATTTCTTATTTATCATTTCACCTTTCTGTGAATGCCCAATACCCAAGGTTCATCTTTCGTAACCCATTAGGAATTCCTATGCACCTGATTGCCAATTTTGGTGAGGTTCGCAGTAATCATTATCACATGGGGCTGGATCTTAGAACACAGCAAAGAGAAAACCTGCCTATATATGCTGCTGCAGACGGATATATAAGCCGAGTTGTTGTAGAACCTGATGGCTATGGAAAGTGTATTTATGTTACACATACTAATGGGTACACTACTTTGTATGCTCATCTCAACAGCTTTTTTCCTGCGTTGCAGAATTTCGTGGAGCGTAAGCAAAACCACGATCAAAGTTGGAAACAGAACATTCGGTTTGGGAGTTCCCAGTTTCGGGTAAGCAAAGGACAAAACATTGGCTTAAGCGGTGCTACCGGATCTGTAGAAGGTCCACACCTTCATTTCGAAGTGAGAGATACCAAAACAGGCAACAATATCAATCCTCTTTTTCTTGGTTTTCCCATCAAAGACAATGTAAAACCGTTGATATACAGCCTGAATCTGTATGATAGAAATTACAGCACTTATTCGGTTGACCCTATTCAGATTGGAATTAATGGATCTAAAGGTGTTTACGCTACAAAAGATTCACTGGTTCAAACGGGTTTCAGCAAATTGAGCTTTGGCGTAAGTGCAGAGGATTTTGCTAATGGCACCAACTTTAGGTTTGGAATTTATGGTGCCGAGGTTTGGGTAGATAGTGTGCTTCAGTTCTCCTTCAAACTGCTGGAATTTGACAGGGAAGCGAGTAAATATGTAAATGCTTCTGTAGATTATAAAAAATGGGTAACCTCAAAAACTGTTTTTCAACACCTTTCAAAGCTGCCGGGCAATCATCTTTACGTAAAAGAAGGAGAAAAAGACGGTGTTATCAATCTGAATGACACTTTGGTTCACAACGTTTCCCTAGTAGTTTTTGACGTAGCTGCAAATGAGTCAGTTCTAAATTTTAAGCTTCAGTGGAAGCCGGAGTTGCAGGAAGAAAGATTTTTTACTCAAGAAACGGTAAAGTTCGTTCCGGGAAAAGAAAACCAGTTTGAAACGGATAATTTCAAAATAAACTTACCTGCAGATGCTTTGTACGATACGGTGAATTTTCGTTTGAGTCAGATCTCAGCTGGAACGAATGGATTGCCGGTTTACCAGATTCATCAACCAACAGTGCCTTTGCATGAACCTTATACAGTTGAGATAAAACCAACAGAGGAACAAAGAGATTCTTCAAAAATGATCATGAGACTCAATAGTAACAGGCTACAGATCGTTAAACCAGAATTTAAAGAAGGCAGCTACATTGGTTCGTTCGACAGGTTTGGTGTTTTGGTAATGATGGAAGACACCATTCCGCCAAACATTAGCAAAAGCTGGGAAGACAGTGCCGTTTTTTATAAAACCGGAAGATTGAGTTTCACGGTAAGGGATGCTCTGAGTACAGTAGAAAGTGTAAGAGCTGAACTTGACAGTAACTGGCTGATGTTTGAACAAAAAGGCAGCAACTACAGTTATAAGTTCGATGAATATTGCAGTATTGGAGCGCATAGCCTGAAGATCATTTCGAAAGACCTTGCAGGAAACAAGATCGCAAAGACATTTACTTTTGAACTGAAAGAGAAGGCTCCAATAAAGAAAAAAGCAGTCAAAAAAAGCTCAAAGAAGAAAAAGAAAAATGGCAACGCATCTAAAAGAAGGAGATAAAGCTCCGGCATTCAGTGCAAAAGATCAGAACGGAAATAAAGTTTCGCTGGCAGATTATAAGGGTAAGAAAGTGTTGTTGTATTTCTATCCTGAAGATGATACTCCAACCTGTACCATCCAGGCTTGTAACCTGCGAGATAATTATGCTTTACTGAAGCAGGAAGGTTTTGCTGTGTTGGGTGTTAGTCCGGATGATGAGGCAAAACACAAGAAGTTTGAGGAGAAATTTTCGCTTCCTTTTACGCTGGTTGCTGATCCCAAAAAGGCAATCGTTGAAAAATATGGGGTTTGGGGACCCAAAGTGTTATATGGCAGACATTACGAAGGTTTGCATCGAACTACATTTGTGATTGATGAAAAAGGAGTGATCCGTAAAATTTTCTTAAAGCCGACCAATAAAAAGCATGCTGAGCAGATCGTGAAGGCATGGAAGGAATTGAAGTAGCAAAGTTGCTCCTAATTGATTGGAACGATGAACTGATTGCGACGCAACAGACGATTACATGAAAAGCTGCCGCTGGTATTCACAAAAAACTCTGGCAAGATTGTCGCCTTATGGCTGGTATGATGGTTAGAATTAAAGAAAATTCATGGCTTGCAAAGTTGTCGGCAAAACAACTGGGTTCTAAGAAGGTGGCTGTTGTGGTTGGTAAAACCATTCACTTGTTTAATACATCTCGTGAAGAGTTTTTGAAAGATGAAAAATGGGTTTGTCATGAGTTGGCTCATGTACAGCAATTTGAGAAACATGGAGTAGTGAAATTTCTTGCCCTTTATCTATTTGAAAGCGTGAAGAAAGGCTACCGGATGAACAAGTTTGAGCTTGAAGCCAAAAGCCAGGAAAGAAATCCAGAGATCATGCTGGATTACGTTATTGCCTGATCCACTCAACCTCTCCGAAGGAAAATCTATCCCAGCTTGAGCCTGTTACGATCAAGTCTCCGTTTTCTTCTACTTCTTTGATCTTGCAGGTGAACAACACATTGTCTTTTTTCAACTGAACCGTTTTACTTCGTTGATACAAATATTGATTGTACAACTCGAGAGCAGGCAAAAAACCAATCCTAGAATAACGTTGGTAATGCAATTCTAAATAGGAGCAAAGTTCTTTACCCATCTCAACGGTATCAAAGTTTTTGCCGGTGATTTGCTTTAGCGAAACAGGGTTAGGCAAATCTCCAAAAGCTGTTTGGTTGATGTTGATACCGATACCAACGACAGCCCAAAGCCACTTGTTTCCTCTAATGATATTCTCGATGAGTATACCTCCTGCCTTTCTGTCACGCCAATAAAGGTCATTAGGCCATTTAATGCTCGTTTCTTCGCCAGCATATTTGCTAAAAAAATCATAACAAGCATTCGCCACCATTACAGTTAAAACAAAAGGATTTGATACATGAAACGTTGAAGCGTCCAGAACGGTGGTCTGTATCAGGTTCAAACCTTCGGCTGCATTCCAGTGTTTTCCTCTCTGTCCTTTTCCCGAAGTTTGAAGCATTGAAAACCAGGTAGTACCATGGTCTGCCAACCCATTGTGTATCTGTGCCATGGCATAGTTGTTGGTGCTATCAACCCTTGCTAGTTGTATGAATGGATTGCCAATAATTTGGTTCTGAGAGTGAGAGTTCAAAAGTTCCTATTTTTGGCAAAAGTAAACGGCAGAAGATATATGTCCCATCCATTATGTACAACTGCCACAAATAGAACAAAATTCATCACTATAAATTGACGGTTTATTGGAACCACTATCTGTTTTAAAGTCTCGCAAAAAGAGCAGTGAAACAAAACTTACGAGAAACTCTAGGATTTATAAAACCATCATCAAGGCAATACAGGACAAGAAAGGCGAAAACATCATTTCGCTTGATCTGAGGAAGATACCGGAAGCTGTAGCTGATTTCTTTGTTATATGTGAAGCAACGAGCACCACACAAGTACGAGCTATAGGTGAGAATGTAGAATATGAGGTCAAAAACCGGTGTGATGAATCTCCTTACAAACATGAAGGCTTCCAGCAATCACAATGGGTGTTAATAGACTACATTAATATAGTTGTACATGTTATGCAGCCCGAAACCCGGAAATTTTACAAGTTAGAAGAAATGTGGAGTGATGCTGTAAATACAGAACACTCTGATCGTTAATCGCAACCCTTAAATGAAATTGACCAAATGGCACAGGATAATAAAAATATGAGACCAGGCTTACCTCCAGAAAGATCGGGTGATGAAAAAAGTAAGAAACCCAGATTCAGTATTTACTGGATCTATGCTTTGATTGCAGTTGTACTTATCGGAGCTAATTTTTGGGGTAAGATGTATTCTTCTGATACGGTAAATATTACCGAGCAGGATTTTCAAACGCTTGCAAAAGATGGCGATGTAATTCGTCTTGATAAAGTAAAGAACAAAGAACTTGTTCGTGTATATATTAAACCCGAAGCATTACAGAAGGATTACTATAAAAAAATATTTAAGAATCAACAGAATTTAAATAAAGCTGTAGAGGCAACTAAGAATAGCAAACCGATATTCGACTTTGAAGTAACAACATGGGATGATTTTGGCATCACGATGCGAGAATTCTATAAAGCCAATAATACTACTAAGGAGATTCCAATTAAGATCGCCAGCGAAGGTGAATGGTTTGGTCCTTTAGCAAACACTTTCGTTACTCTACTTCTTATTGTTGGTCTTTGGATATTGCTGATGCGTAAAATGGGTGGCCCTGCAGGTGGAGGTGGACCAGGAGGTATCTTCAACATAGGTAAATCAAAAGCCCAGTTGTATGAGAAGGGCACAAAAGTAAGTATCACTTTTGCTGATGTTGCAGGCCTTGACGAAGCGAAAGTTGAAGTCATGGAGATCGTTGACTTTCTTAAGAATCCAAAAAAATATACCGCACTCGGTGGTAAAATTCCCAAAGGTGCTTTGCTTGTCGGTCCTCCGGGAACTGGTAAAACGCTACTTGCAAAAGCAATGGCCGGTGAAGCTCAGGTTCCATTTTTCTCAATGTCAGGTTCTGATTTCGTGGAGTTGTTCGTTGGTGTTGGTGCCAGCCGTGTAAGAGATTTGTTTAAGCAGGCAAGAGAAAAATCGCCTTGTATCATTTTTATAGATGAGATAGATGCTATAGGTCGAGCTAGAGGCAGAAATGCCGTTATGAGCAACGATGAAAGAGAAAATACATTGAACCAGTTACTGGTAGAGATGGATGGATTCAGTGGCGAAAGCGGAATCATCATCCTCGCTGCTACCAACAGACCGGATGTACTTGATACAGCTTTGCTACGTCCAGGTCGTTTCGACAGACAGATCACAATTGACCGTCCTGATGTAAAAGGAAGAGAAGATATTTTCAAGGTTCACCTGTTACCGATCAAAGTTTCAGAGACTTTGAATGTGCTTAAACTGGCAGAACAAACACCTGGATTTGCTGGTGCTGATATAGCTAACGTTTGTAACGAAGCTGCTTTGATCGCTGCAAGAAAAGGCAAGAGTGCGGTAGATATGAGCGATTTCCAGGATGCCATTGATAGAGTGATCGGTGGTTTGGAAAAGAAGAATAAGATCATCCTACCTGAAGAGAAAGAGGTAATTGCTTATCACGAAGCAGGTCATGCGGTATGTGGATGGTTTTTAGAGCATGCATATCCTTTGTTGAAAGTTACCATCGTTCCTAGAGGTACAGCAGCTTTAGGTTATGCCCAGTACACGCCAAAAGAGCAATATCTATATACTACTGAGCAGCTGATGGATCAAATCTGTATGACTTTAGGTGGAAGAGCTGCTGAAGAGATATTCTTTGGCAAGATATCAACTGGTGCTAGTAACGACCTTCAGCAGATAACTAAGATTGCTTACAGCATGATCACTGTTTACGGCATGAACGATAAATTAGGCAACATCAGTTATTACGATCCTACCCAAGAAAATCAATTCACCAAACCGTATAGTGAAGAAACAGGTAAGATTATCGATGAAGAAGCCAGGAAGGTGATCGAGGTTGCGTATGTGAGAACTTTAGCTTTACTCACTGAGAAGAGGGGCGATGTTGAAAAGCTGGCTAAAGAACTGTTAGATAAAGAGGTGCTTCATCAAAGTGATGTTGAAGAACTGATCGGCAAACGACCGTTTGAAGACAAGAAACCTCATATCGATACAAATCTTCCTGATGTTTCAGCTCCACCGGAAAAAACAGTAGTTGAATGATTCATCGGGCTGAATTAATTTAACCGCTGTGAGTTCATCAAAACATAATATTCTAAAAAAGATAAGACAGGCACTGGTGACTCCGGTGCCTGCTCCATTTCCACATCATGAGAATGCAGACAACTTTTTTCAGCCGCCACAACAGGATCTTGAAATTGAGTTTGCCGAGAATTTCACTAAGCTTCTTGGTAAGTTTTCTTTTTGTGCTGATAAAAAGGAACTGGCTGATCAGATAGACATTTTAGTTAAGGCAAGAAACTGGAGTAAGATATTTTGCAGAGAAGCCGAGATAAAGTATGATCTGTACACTAATGGTTTTTCCAACTTTGAAGCTCCTAACGTTCATACCTGTGATGCTTCAATAACAAGTTGTGAAATCCTGATTGCAAGAACAGGAAGTATATTAATGAGCACTGGGCAAAAAAGCGGAAGAACGACTAGCGTGTATGCACCAGTTCATATTTGTATCGCTTACACAGATCAGTTGGTTTATGATATTAAAGAAGGGATTGAGTTTATAAAGAAAAAGTATAGAGATGGTATCCCTTCTTTTATCACACTTGCTACCGGACCAAGCCGTACGGCTGATATTGAAAAAACCTTAGTCGTAGGTGTTCACGGTCCAAAGGAGGTGTTTTGCTTTTTGGTAGAAAGAAATGCATCATAGCCTGATTTAATATCTTTATTGAATGACTATTGCCCACGGCAAAAAAATTTATTTCCTCTCCGACTTTCATTTAGGTGCTCCTGATGCTGCAAGTTCATTGGTAAGAGAAAAGAAGATAGTTGCTTTTTTGGATGAAGCTAAAAAAGATGCATTTGAGATATTTCTTCTAGGCGATATGTTTGACTTCTGGTACGAGTACAAGAAAGTAGTTCCCAAAGGTTATGTGAGGATATTAGGAAAGCTTGCTGAGATTGCTGATTCAGGAATTCGTTTACACTTCTTTGTAGGTAATCATGATATGTGGATGAAGGATTACTTTCAGAAAGAGTTAAGCATGCAAGTGTATCATGAGCCGAAGGTTTTTGTTTACAACAATAAAAAGTTCTACATCGGGCATGGTGATGGATTAGGGCCTGATGATCATGGTTATAAAGCCTTGAAAAAGATATTTCGTAATCCTGTTTGTCAATTTTTGTTTGGAGTGCTTCATCCCTCTTTAGGAATCTCTATTGCTAATTATTTCAGCCGTAAAAGCAGGGCAAAGACAGGAAATTCAGATGAACACTTTCTGGGAGAAGACAAAGAATGGCTGATGATCTATTCAAGAGAGTTGTTAACCAAAGAACATTTTGATTATTTCATTTTCGGTCACAGGCACCTTCCGCTTGACATTAAACTAAACGATAACAGCCAATATATCAATTTGGGTGATTGGATACGTAATTTCACTTATGCAGTATTTGATGGCAATACTTTGCAGCTAAAAAAATGGGAAGGCTGATCTCTTTCATATTACTCTTGTTATGCGGTTTCAACTCAACTGCACAGGATACTGCTTTTCACCAACCGAATAGGGGCATTGCTGTACAAGGAAATTTTACTGATTTTTCAGTTGATAATGTTGGCAATGTTTATCTCGTGATCAACCAACAACAATTAAAAAAACTAGACAGCAAAGGAGATTCAATAGCTGTTTATAATGACTTTAAACGCTATGGAAAGATCTCTTCTGTGGATGTAAGTAATCCTTTTAAAATATTGGTTTACTATAAAGATGCTTTAACGATAGTTGTCTTAGACAGGTTGCTCAGTGTAAAAAATATCATCGACTTAAGAAAAGCAGGAATTCAACAGGCTATAGCTGTGAGGTTGAGTTACGATAATTATATCTGGATATATGATGAGGTAGAAGCCAGGATCAAAAAAATAGATGAAAGCGGCAAAACACTTTCACAATCCACTGATTTAAGAAACGTTTTTGAAGATGTCGCAGCATTCGAAACCATCATTGACGATAACAAATCCCTATACTTGTACGATAAAACCCGTGGGTGGTTTGTGTTTGATTATTATGGAGCTTTCATAAAGAAATATCCATTTATCAATTGGAAAGATGTCCAGGTAATTAACGGAACAATGCTTGGTCGATCAGACGCTAACCTGTATTCTGCAAAGACCGGCGATTTCAGTTATAAAGAACAGAGACTGCCAATAATCAAGTCCTCTTTAAAAAAGATAGTCTTCAGCCCAAAGAAAATATATGTTCTTCAGCCTGGCAGCCTTGAAATTTATGATGCTCCGTAACTTGCAGGCATGAGAGAGATACTTCATTATAGGATTCTGGATAATACGGTACAGAATTATCTCTATGTTATTGGTATTATCATTCTTGCCCTAATTATCAAACGAGTTGTTTCAAGATACTTTACCGGTGTTTTATTTCGAATAATTACAAAGGCGGGAAAAAAATTCAATCGTGATGCATTTTGTAATCTGCTATTAGAACCACTCGAACTCTTCTTATTAATCCTTGTTATTTTAATTAGCGTAGACAGGTTGTTGGTTTATCCGGCTAAATGGAATTTCTATTTATATAAGTTGCGGTTTTCAGACATACTGGATGGACTCGTTAATGCTACAATGATCATTGTGTTTATCTGGTTGTGCTTACGAATAATAGACTTCATCGCTACTGTTCTTGAAGAGAGGGCTAACATTACTAAAAGCCAATCAGATAACCAGCTCATTGTTTTCTTTAAAGATTTTTTCAAAGTTCTTTTGATAATCATCGGGGGTTTGCTGCTACTTCGTTTTACGCTTCACCAGGATATCGGCAACCTGCTTACCGGGCTAAGTCTTGTGGGAGCAGCAATCGCTTTAGCAACCAGAGAAAGTTTGGAGAACCTGATAGCTTCTTTCATCATCTTCTTTGATAAACCTTTTGTAACAGGAGATACCGTTAAGGTTCACAACTTCACCGGCACGGTAGAAAGGATAGGGTTAAGAAGCACAAGAATTAGAACGATAGATAAAACCTACATCTCAGTTCCAAATAAACAAATGGTAGATAGTGTTGTAGACAACATCAGCCTAAGAACTCAACGAAAAGCGGAATTGAGGCTAGAACTAAAATTATCAGTTACTACCGCAGAGTTAAAAACTCTGATAAGCAGCTTCAAAGAAGTGCTAAAACATCCACAAATTTTAAAAAGCTCCGTTCACTTTTCTGATACAGGAAAGAATGCAAACGTAATAAGCATTGAGTATTTCAGCGGCATGCAATTGACTGATGATGAGTTTGCAGATTTGAAGGAGCAGCTCAACTTTAAAATTATGCAGTTAATTGAAAGTAGGGGTACCGACTTTGCTACCTTGAATATTGAAGCATTAATAGCTAATCAGAATCAGACATCCCTTAGATAGGAAGCTTCACATAGAACGTTGTACCCTCACCAGTTTTACTGGTAAACCATATACTTCCACTATGTGCTTCTACAATTTGTTTGCAGATTGATAATCCGAGACCATAAGGCAATTCACCTGCTGTTCCTTTTCGTTTAGCCTCAGTAAACATGTCAAATACTTTATCTTGAAGTTCTGTTGGTATTCCTATACCCTGGTCTGTAACCGAAATGATCAAATCTTCTTCATCCCTGGAAAGGTTAATGGTGATATCCGTTTCTTTCGGACTGAACTTAATAGCATTATTCACCAGGTTACCGATCACTCTTTTGATCTTTTCAGCATTCACCATCACAAAGAACTCCTGTTTCGGCAAAACATATTTTATGCTTTGTTGTTTTTCGGACGCTTTAAGCTGAAGTAACTCAGTAGCACTTTTTATCAGCTGATTAATGCTTACGGATTCTTTCTCTTGTTCTTTTCTATTTGATTGATCTGCGGCCTCCAGAATTTCAGCAATCAACGCAAGAGAGTTGTTGCATGAAGTTCTGATGAAATTGATCATCTCTTTACGGGATTCTTCATTTTGCTCTTGCTCCACCAAGTCACACAACATTGAAATTGTTGCTACCGGAGCCCTGAGGTCGTGAGCTACTGCTCTTAAAATTCTTTCCTGCTGCTTATTCTTTTCTTCTACAGTATCGAAGGCTTTCTGTAATTGAAGTTTTTGCTCATTCACCTGGTCGTTCAAGGAACGTAACAGCTCAATGTTCTTTTTAGATTTTACCAGGCTTCTGAAGATGTAAAACACTATGATCACCGCAAGAATGGAAAGGATCACAGCCAACCACAGATAAATATTTTTGACCTCATTATCTTTTTGCAATGCCTGGATCTGGTACTGGCTTTCCATGCTTCTGATCTGCTGGCTTAGGTCTGCTGACTTCAGCTGGTTGGTTTCCTTCTCCAGCGTATCACGCAACGAATTGAATTTTTGAAGATGCTCATAAGCTGCCAGGTTATTCTTTCCATCTAAATAAAGCCACATCAACCTGTTCCAATCCATTTCTGCTCTTGGATTCGAGACTGAATCCAATCCCTTTCTTAATTCATTTAAAACACTTTGCAGGCTGTCAGTTCTTTTCTCCTTGTAATAAATTTCAGCAAGCTTCACCTGGCTATATTGAGCATCTCTGTTATCGTTTCCTTTTTTGGAGTTGATGCTAATGCTTTGTCGTAACAGTTGTCTTGCGGTTACAGAATCTCCTTTTTGGCGATAAATATCTGCCATGTTGCCGTAAATCACAGCAATAGCAACATCATTCAAAGCTTCTCTGTCTTTGTATTTACCGCTGTTGGTATTAATATATTGTAGCGCTTTGGTGTAATAGAACAATGCACTGTCATGTTTGCCATACTTGTAGAGACTCAGCCCAATATTATCTAAGACCTGCTGCATCCGGTAATACCTGAAGAAGTCAGGTTGGCAACTCTGAGATTGATGATAAGATCTTTGGAAAACTTCTCCTGCTTCCTGAAACCGGGATTGGCGATATAATATCACTCCCAACCTGAAATTATATTCACTCAGCGTACAGGAGTCGAGGTTTGTTTTTCCTATTGATCTTGCTTTGTAATAATATGTATAAGCTTCGTTGTATTGTTTCTGATTGAATAGGATATCGCCCTTGTTATAGTTAGCTACTGCATATTCTGTTTTATAACGATTGGTGCCAGCATCTTCCAACAAAACCAACATAGAGTCAGCCAATTTGGTAGCTGTAGAATATTCATGAAGCTGGTTATTCAGCACCTCGCTCTTGTAGCTAAGCACCTTTATCCTCTCTAGTAATTCAAGCTCTTTGCCTTCCAAAGCAGAGTCGAGAAAAGTTATTGGTGCAATTAGGTTACCCCCAACTGATCTAAGAGAAGCTTCATTTATCAATTGTTGTATGCTGGATCCCGGCTTTTTGTTCTTACCATTGCCTTTACAGCCAAGTAAACAGATTACCGTGGTGCTTAGTATAATGGTCAGCCATTTTATATTACTTATTCTTTCTAACATGGGGTTGGGCTTCAAAGATAAAGTTCTTGGCCAATTTCAGTTAGGTATCCCTTTCTGTTTCTAAGCTTAGTATGTCGGCATGGTATTTTCATCTATGCACAGCTGTAAACAATTTTGTTTATAAGTTATTTATGACTCTGATTAAACCTTTGGTAGTTTAATACTTCAATAAGCAACATGTTACAGCACACCAACCCACTATCTTACTCCGTTTTTAGCTCCCATGGCTTTGCTGAGGTAAGAGAAGATCATCAATCACTCGCAAAGTCCTTACACAGCTTATTAGAATTCTTTAAAGGTGATGTGATCTGTCACTTTCAGGCTGCAGCCATTCTTCGGAACCCTACTTACCTAACAGTGCAAACAGGGTTGGATGAACACATACATCTAAAGCCTGAATTCCTGAAGTTCACTAACCATAGCTGCGATCCAACGGTGTTCTTTGATACCGCTTCAATGGAATTTATTGCTTTAAAAGACATTAATCCGGGAGATGAGTTTACTTTTTTCTATCCATCAACTGAGTGGCAGATGGCTCAGCCTTTTGAATGTTTATGCGGAAGCGATTCCTGCTTGAAAAATATTGCAGGAGCTTCAGATATGGATTCAGAAGTATTGAAACGTTATCGGCTCACGAATTTTATTCAGCAGCAACTGGCGACAAAATTGTAATAAGTAGTTTAATTCGATATCTTTCATAACCATGATCTCACTTACTAACCTTAAGATCTGGGTTTTGTTTCCTTACCTGGAAACGGATGATCCCAACCTTCAATATTATTACGATTTCTCTCTAAGCCTTGAAGAGTACACTAAGGTGTTTTCTGATCTTCAGGCTTATTGGACCTGGCAACCTGTAACCCTGGATAGCATTAAAACAGTGGTAGACTCAATTCGAGAGAATTCTGGTAGCAAAACACCAGTGGTTTTGAATTTATGTGATGGAGATGAGGTGAACGGAACTCCCGGCATTTCTGTGATTCATGCACTAGAAAGAGAAGGTTTGATATATACCGGTAGCAGTGCTCATTTTTATGATATCACCACTTCCAAAATTCCAATGAAGCAAGCTTTTGATGTTGCTGGTGTATCTACTGCCAAATGGGAAATAATTTCTGAAGAGTCTAGGCTTTCCTGCATTTTTGAACGGCTTGGGTCACCATTGATCATAAAACCTGCCGTGTCTGGTGGAAGTATGGGTGTTAGCGTAAAGAATGTGGTACACACAGAAACTGAACTTCTGAATCGTCTTGAAGAAATAAAAAAAGGATATCGTGGTTGGGATTTGAGTTGTGGGGGTTTGTTTGTTGAGCAATACATAGCCGGTAGAGAGTTTACAACGTTTGTTATTGGTGCAGCAAAAAGAATTAAGCAGTGCAAAGTATTTGAACCGGTAGAACGAATTTTCCATCCTTCTTTGAAAGCGGAAGAAAGGTTTCTTTCATTCGACAGGCTTTGGGAGATCTATGAAGATGAAACACCAATGCCTGATGAGGAGAATTTTTACGAGTACCGTTCAGTGGATGATGAGCATACCATTGATCAGTTAAAAAAACTCAGCCTTGAAGCTTATTCATCAGTGAAAGGTACAGGCTACACCAGGATAGATTTTAGAATGGATGATTCAGGAAAGTTATTTGTATTAGAAGCCAATGCTCAATGTGGTTTGAGTGAAGATGAGAACTATACGTCTATTGGAGCGATTTTGAAGGTGACCAACACATCATTCACCCAAGTTGTCCTTGCCGTATTAGAAGAAGCTTTCAAGCAAAAAGATGCAGCATTACTCAAGCAACTAAAACGCAGGAAAGCTGCTTAAAAAATTATTGATGAAAGTTTGTGTGCTGCTTCCTGATTACTCTACTACCCAAGTTGATTATCAATATTACGATCCACCCCGAATACTGAATGATCTGTTACCAGGTGATGAGGTAAATACTGTTTTCCTAAATAAACTCACCACCTACAAACAACTAAAAGATCTTTCCCGAAAAGGTTATGACATCTTCGTAAACCTTTGTGAAGGATACCTGGAATGGGAAGTTCCTTCGATAGACGTTCCGTATACCTTAGAGTTGCTGAGGCTTCCGTTCACTGGTCCAACTTCTCTTCTTTACGATCCATCAAAAGATCTGATGAAGTATGTAGCCTTTTGCAGTAACGTAAAAGTGCCTAAACATGTACTTATAAATTCTACTGACGCAATTGCCAGCATCAATAAAGAACTTTCTTTTCCTATGTTTATCAAACCGGCAAAAGCTGGTGATAGTTTAGGTATTGATGATAACTCACTGGTGTATGATGCTGAACATCTTTATGAACAAGTAAACGCAACATTAATAGAATTTGATGCAGTTCTTGTTGAGGAATATATTGAAGGAAGAGAGTTCACTGTTTTGGTTGCTGCAGAGCCTGATGGAAAATCCTGCAGATCTTTCAAGCCAGTAGAATACATCTTTCCTGAAGGCTTTCGTTTCAAAACGTACGCTCTTAAAACAAGTGAACTTCATCCTAACAGCAATATTCCTTGTGATGATCCTTTGCTTGAACAGCAACTAGGAGAAGCGGCAGAATCCATCTTCAATAACTTCAATGGAGAAGGTTATGCAAGATTGGACTTCAGAGTTGACAGATCAGGTCAGATATATTTCCTGGAGATCAATTTCACCTGCTCTGTTTTTTACAAAGACAGTTATGAAGGTTCAGCCGATTACATTCTTAAGTTTGATGGTTTTGGACAGCAGCAATTTCTGCATCATATCATTAATGAAGGAATAAGCCGCCATCAGCGTAAGCAGAAAAAGTACTTAGTAAAGGGCAATTCCATCGCCGGGTTTGGTCTTTATGCAGCTACCAATATTCAAACTGGTGATGTGATCTTTCAGGGAGAAGGCAGGGCTCAACGCATCATTACAAAAGATTATGTAGAAAAATACTGGAATGAGGCTGATAAACAAACCTTTAGCCGATATGCTTACCCCATAAGTACAGATGTTTACATCTTATGGGATAATGATCCAGCTGAATGGGCACCACAAAACCACTCCTGCGATCCAAACACTGCCTATAGTGGACTAAACGTGATAGCGTTAAGGGAAATTAACAAATCAGAAGAGCTCTCCCTTGACTACAGTAACTTCTTAGACGACAGTATGATGCCATTTCAATGCAGTTGCGGATCTCCTAATTGTCGTGGCTTAATCACAGGCAAACCAGGAAACACCCCTTTTTCTTAGGTTCGATGAACTAAATTTGCCTTCTCTTACTACCCATTTAAACTTGTCCAAGCGGCAATTGTCTCAAATTCTGTTCGTATAACCGTTTATTAATCAGCAAGATTATTGATCATGCCCCAGTTGAAGGTATTAAAAAGCATATTCCGTAAGCACCGCTACCAGCTGTTGCTTACTTACACATTGTTCTCATTGGAAATGCTGGGAACCCTGCTCCGTCCTTTTTTCCTGGGGTTGGCGATTGACCAGCTGATTAAAGGCAAATATGATGGGCTGATACTATTATGTATTGTTCATTTAGGATGTCTCGTGGTTGGAACTATCCGTCACAGATACGATACAAGAACTTATTCAGCCATTTATACGTCGCTGGTTACAAAATTTTTGTCGAACAGAACACGAAAAGGAGGTGTTTCCAAACTTAGTGCTTTATCTAACCTGTCAAGAGACTTCGTGGACTTCCTGGAGTATGACCTTGTATATGTTATTGAAGCGGTTTACAACATTCTGGGCTCTGTGGTTCTATTGATGTTTTACGATCCCCAGGTAGTAAGCATTTGCCTTAGCATTCTTGTTCCTGTAGGTATTGTGAGCTATTTCTATGGAAAAAAGATGAAACGCCTTACAAGGCTAAAAAATGATGAGCTGGAAAAGCAGGTAGATATCATTTCTGAAGGAAATGCACTTGCAATCAGGAGACATTACAACCGGTTAAGAGAATGGCAGATCCGTATCTCAGACCAGGAAGCATGGAACTTTGGTTTTATGGAGTTTATGGTGATGGCTGTAATAGGAGTGGCATTGCTAATCGTTACAAAAACTTCGGGAACAGAAATTTTGCCTGGTGCCTTGATTGGAATCTATAATTACATCCTCAAGTTCGCAACAGGTCTTGATACCATTCCTTACATAGTGCAGAAACTTACTTCATTGGGGGACATCACCTCAAGAATTGAAAAGCAAGAAGAGGCTTCAGAACCAGAATTATTGGTTGCTGCTAGCTAAGTACAGATTGTGTGCATTTAAGGTTCAACACCAAGTCACCCGAACGAAAGTCAGGATCGATTTGATTATACAGCATCCAAAGCTCTTCTTTCACTTTTTCAGATGGAGCATGTCCATCTATATAAAGAATATTGTTTAACTCTCTTACATAAAGCTGAATTACACCTTTTGCTTGTGCTTTCAATATCAGCTGCTGGTACTTCACTTCTGTTGTTGTCTTGGCTTGCATAATTTCTTGCAGCAGTATAAACATGAATTATGCCATGGCTCTTCCTTTACAAAACATATCAAAACAAAATCGCTCTATACATTCAACATTACTCAGCCCAGTTGCAAGAACTGAATTGCAGCTGGTGATTGTTCTTATAAAATATTTTACAGAAACAAATCAGAGGGTTAGAGCACAAGTAAAAAAATCAAGCAACTGTGCAATGTGGCATGGCATGGATATAGTGGACTGTTGAAAAAACATAGATCTATGAATCGAATCATGATGGTGTTGCCGCTAGCAGTATTTCTGGCTTACTGCAGTGGCCCTAACAACACCCAAACAACAACAGACACGGATATGAACCATTCCTCTAATTCCGCCTCAGCCAGTAAAACTGAAACTCCGACAGATGTCAGCGATGTGAACACGAACTCTTCCTCGGTTTCTGGAGTTACGGCAACAACAGGCACCACATCAGCAGCAATTTCCGGTACGGGTTCAACAACAAGTACTACCAATATGGATACTTTAGACCCAATGTCTCAGCATTTTCAAAGAACCAATGGTCAAAACTGGACTTGGGATATGAACTATCCTGGCTACGACAGACCAACAGCAGGTACCTATAATTCTGCTGTAAACGGTGATTGGCAACTTGTAATGACACCTGAGTTAGTGAGTGCATGGAGACAAGACAATAGTCGTTCTCTCTGGACTAGTGGTTACGCTTACAACGGAAGATTTTTAGGTGGTAATACTTATGTATCTGCTTCAGAATCATTCGACACAAAAAGCAGCAATACTTTAAGCGGATCATCAACTATGAATGGTACATCTACCATGAATAGTGGTACATCAACTTTGGGTTCAGGTTCTGCAAGCACTCAAGATTTATCTGGAACGGGATCAACTACAAATAGCCTGGATGTGAATAGCATCAGCTATAATGCTGCGAATGGAAACATGTACCAATTGCCAAAGTTCAACTTGTATCTTGACAATGGAAGTTTTACAGGTTACACTGGATGTAATAGTGTTAGTGGTAGATTTAGCGTTTCTGGAAACAGTTTACAGTTTATGAATACTCAGCCATCAACTAACATTGAATGCCTGGGTGGTTTAGATCAAACAGTTTTATTGGATTTACTTCGTAGAGTAAATTCTTATTCATACGTTGGAGATGAGCTTCAGTTAATGCAAGGTAACCAGGTGTTACTTCGTTTTAAGAAGAATACTGCCGGAGCAACTTTACAATAATGTGTAGAGTGATTGTTGGTAAAAAAGTCCCGCCTATGTTAAGCGGGACTTTTTATTATGCTAATACCTAAAAAAAAGCTCCATCTTTCGACAGAGCTTTCAAAAAGATTTTATTGTGATTAAACATCTCTTCTTGATCCGCCTCTCATTAGTGCAACCAAAAGGAGGATAAATATTGCAACACCGATGATCCAAACCCACGGAGAAGCAAAGAAACTCCCACCGTCGCCTTTAGAGTTAATGTTTACATCTACTTTCTTAGTGTCTTGAGCAAAGGATACCAGCGATACAAAAGCTGCAGCTATAACCAGCGTAAGCTTTGTAAACCAGTTTTGCAGCCTGGGTGTTATGTTTTTGGTCATGTTCAATGTTTTTATTGATTATATAATTAGCATAGAAGTTAAAAAAACCATGCCATTGCTGCTATACCAGCTAATACCAGCCTAAACCAAAATTGGCACACCCCTGATTGATGATGTTTTTCAACAACTTAGATGCAAAAAGTGGCTTTTTTCTTGATGTAGAATCATAAACATTCAGATCTATGACCACAGCTAAGATCATCAGGCATCGACATAAGTACCACCATTTCCTGAATGATGACCTGAAGGACGTTAAAGAAGAAACGTACTTCAAGATCGTTTTTTCAGATCCCATAGAAATGGAAAAATGGAAGCAATGGTGTATAAAATTTAAAGGGGAATACGACTACGATAAAGAGAATAGCTGCCAGCGAGGTAAGCTACCTAAAATTGAAATGTTTAGGGATGAGATTTGCTGGTGCGATATTATGACCTACTACCTTTTGCATGTAGCAGATTATAATTTCTATTCAACCATACATCCATATAAAGGAGAAGTCTACGTAAAAGAAACTGGATCAAATTACAAAGCGGTAGCCAATACCTTTGATGGTAATAATCTCTAAGCTGGGATCTTCTTTCAAATAGCTACGAAGCTTGGTAATATAAACATCAAGGTTCCTGCTATTGAAGAAAGAGTCGTTACCCCACAGTAAGTTCAGGATATCTTTTCGGTCGATCACTTTCTCTTTGTTTAGCCAGAGGTATTTTAGCAACTCGCTTTCGCGGTATGAAAGCTTTCTTTCTTCCGTAGCACTTAACAGCACTTGCCTGTTGAGGTGATATTGATATTTGCCCAGGCTGATCAATTCTTGCTGAAGATCAGGAACTGCATCTTTTTTTACCCTCAATGCATTTTCAATTCTTACGATGAGTTCTTCCATGCTGAAGGGCTTCCGGATGTAATCATTTCCACCAAGTTTAAAACCCTGAACCACATCTTCAGTTTGTGTTTTTGCTGTAAGGAAAATTACTGGTACATCATCATTTAGCTTCCTAATGTCAGCTGCTATCTCAAATCCGCTTTTATTTGGAAGCATCACATCTAAAATGCAGATATCGGGTTGCTCTTTTTTAAACAGTGTTAGCACATTTGCTCCATCATCTTCCATTACTACCTCAAAGCCCCTTGTCTCCAGGCTTTCCTTTACTATCTTGCCTAGGAAGAGCTCATCTTCAACATATAGAACTTTGATCCTGCTCATGCTTGTTTTAAAAGATTTACGGTGAACGTACTTCCTTTACCCACCTCACTTTCCATCTCGATAGAACCCTTGTGCTTTTCAACAACATGATTAACGTAACTCAATCCCAAACCATATCCTTTTATATTATGCATGTTACCATGAGGTACACGGAAAAACTTATCGAAGATCTTCTCTTTGTATTCAGATGGAATACCAATCCCTTTGTCCTGAACTTTTAATTCAAGGGTATTTCTGTTTTCACTCAATGATATATTAATTACAGGTTGCCCCGAACTGTACTTAAGGGCATTATCAACTAAATTGTAGATAACACTTGTGATATGCAGTTTATCACCCTGCACCATAAAGTTCTCCCCTTCAGTAGAAAAATCAAGTTCTGCTCTGTTCTTCTGCAACTGAAGCTGCATTGTTTTGATCACTTCTTCGGTAACAACCTTTAAGTCAAAACTTTCAGTCTTCAGATATATTTCTTTGTTCTCAAATAACGAGAGTTTCAGCACCTTATCAACTAATAAAGAAAGACGTTGAAGCTCTGATGAGGATATATCCAGGTATTCTTTTGTTCTTTCAGGATTATCTATTGCATTAAAACTCTTCAAAGCTTCAATAGCAACATTCACTGTTGCAATAGGAGTCTTTAGCTCATGGGTGATGTTACTGATGAAATCATTTTTAATATCAGTGAGTCTTCTTTGAGCTAACAAGTTTCGATATAAGAATACAAAAGAAGCTGTGGTGAGTGTAATAAGCAGCAAAGAAATAAGTATTGGATAAGTGATCTTACCCAATAAGAAGTTCAAAGCATTTCCAAATTCAGCACGATAAGCCACAGCTTGTGGTAACCCTATGGTAATATAGTTTGTATGCAACGCATTTTCATCGGTCGAGTCAAGCTTAGCCCTTTCATTTTTTGTTACCGCATAGGAAGTGATTTGATAGGGTACCTTGATCTTAGCTTTGATCAACTCCTTACCATAAGCAGAATCAATTTGTTTAGCGGATAGTACATCCCCTAGGGAGCTTCTAATAATTACCCTTGAAAGTTCAGGATTAGAACCATCAGTTATTAGAGGTCTTCTTTCGGTACTTGAGCTGATGAAAATTTTGGTAGAGTCTGATTTTTTAGCGCTGCTATCTTCACTAAAAGACGAGTTGGTACTCATTGATATCACCATCTTCGATTTGTCGCCGGCATTCGCAACTCTATGTTTCAATATATTCACCGCATCAAGAAAAAAAAGATTATCAGGCATTAGCTTACTGAAAACAGTATCTCCTTTCAGCTTCTGCATTTGCAGCTTGTACACAGCTTCCCTAAATAGAACATCTGCCTCTTTTTTTAGGCCTTGCTTTTCATCTTTATACAACTTCATGAGCCAATAACCCTGGAAGCCAGCTATCAAAATGATAGTAGCGATCATAAGTATTCTTGAAAGCTGTAGTTTATTCATTCACTTGCTTGAACTGAACAAATGTAAAGCTGAAGGTAAATGCAAGCTTTTTTTATTAACCTTAATTAACCAATCTCACATCTTGCTTAACTCAGTCTGCCGTTAGCTTTGACATCTAAACAAAGTTTATGAAGAGAATACTATACATGGCTTCACTCCTCCTTTTCAGTTCATCGCTTTTTGCACAGCTGCACGAGGGTGTGATCACTTACGAAAGAAAGATAAACATGCACCGCAGAATTCAGGATGAGCAGGTAAAAGCTATGGTTCCTGAATTCAGAACATCAAAACACCAATTGCTTTTCAGAGATAGCGTTTCTGTATACAAGATCATACCTGAAGATGAAATGCCTGAAGCTGGAAATGAAGGTGGTGGAAACAGAATGGTAATTAGAATGGGTGGTCCTGGAGATAACGGTGAGCTCTATAAAAACTTTGCAGAAGGCAAATCAATTCAGTCTACAGATCTTGGAGCCAAGACTTACATAATTGAAGACTCAATACGCCCAAGAAGCTGGAAACTAACGGGTGAAACAAAAAGTATTCTTGGATACACATGCCGCAAAGCTGTTAGTACAGAGACGATGATGATGGGTGGTGGAGCAAGAGTTGTTGTAATGAATGGAAATAGTCCTCAGTCAGATACGACCAATCGGCCAAAACCACAACAAGTACAGGTTGAGGCCTGGTATGCTGAAGGAATTACAGCACCGGTTGGTCCGGAATCTTATGGAATGCTGCCAGGTGTAATTATGGAGCTTAATATTGACAATGGTTCTATAATTTTCTCGGCTGTGGATGTAAAGAAGGAAGTCTCCAAAAAAGATATCAAAGAACCAAAAAAAGGGAAGAAAGTAACCAGGGAAGAATTCAGGAGTATGCAACAAGAGTTAATGGGTAACGGACAAAGAATGATGCGTTTCTAGCATAACACTACATTACAATCAAGCTCCGTTTTACGGGGCTTTTTTTATTATAAGCTTCAATCCATTTTGTTAACCTGAAGCGTTGAATGTTAGCGTCTTTTCTTATAATAAAATCCGCAGGGCATCGAGCTCATGAGTTAAGAGTGCTACTTTAGCTGTGAATTCAAAAAGAAAGCAAAAAAATTTCTTTATCCTGCCGAAAATCCTATTGCCTCGATTACCTAAACAATTTGAAAAAACTGCCTGACAATCAGTTTTGAACTTACTTACGATGATAACAAGCGATACTGATATGGCACAGAAGATCACATGTATAATTGACGATGACGAGATTTACCTGTTTAGCGTTAAGAAAGTAATTGAGATCAACAAGCTTTCTGAAAAAGTACTGGAGTTCAAAAATGGTCAAGAAGCACTTGAATTCTTTGTTCAGAACCATAAAGATGATGATGCGTTACCGGATGTTATCTTCCTCGATATCAATATGCCTGTAATGAATGGCTGGGAGTTTATTGAAGAATTTAAGAAGATTCAATCAGCAATGTCAAAACACATCACTTTGTTCGTGGTAAGTTCTTCAGTTGACAAATCTGATGTTGAGAAAGCAAAAGCATTAACTCCTGTTCACGACTATCTTACTAAACCAATCACTGCCAATCAGTTAAAAAGTATTTACAGTGCAGTAGCATAATATAAACATACTTATTCATCATTGAATCCCTACAGAAGACAAAGTTTCCCGCCCAAAAAGCGGGAAATTTCATTTATAGCCATCAATAAAAAGCGACTCCTATTGAAGTTGCTTTTAATTCAGCATTAATTAGAAATTCTAATCACCGCTCTCGGACCTGTGTTCAATCCGCTTTTGTTAAGTGAATAAGTGAAGGAAAGCAAACTATACCTTCTCAATACGTTGTATTCCAAATCTTCAAGATAATTCTGGTTTGCCGTTCGTGTTATTCCTATGTTTTGGTTAAGAATATCAGCCACGCTGATCTTCACTTCTGCCCTTTTGTTCTTCAGGAAAGATTTAGCAAGTGAAGCATTCCAGTACGGAATTCCAATGTTAAAGCCATCGGCTCGGCCTGTGTTCTTAGTATAATTCAATGTATTATTTAACACCAAACCCCAAGGCAGGTAATTGGTCATTTCAAGATTGTACACTTGTTGCAGGTAATTCGAATTCAGTATTGGTTGAAGTGAGTATTTCGCTTTGCTGATGTTGAGCCTTGCAGAAGCAAAGATGTCTATCTTATTATCAATGCCGAATGTCCATCTTACCGCAGGGCTGATGCTGGTATTTTCAATGGCATTTTCCTGTTGGTTGATGAAAGACATATTTCTAAAGTAGTTGTACCCTAACGAAAGTTCAATCCTCGACATTAGCTTTTTCACCTGGAACCCTTTGTTGATGCTACTGAAAGCATTGATTACTCCGTTAGCATTTACTGGCATTGATTCTCGTACTGCCCCTGGCTTAATTGTTTCGCTGTTTACGATTGCATTGTCTGTAATATTCAATGCAGCAAAAGCAAACAAGTTTTTCCCTCTCATCGGATCGGCAGAAAAGAAGTTCAGGTTTATACTGTGATTGTAAGATCTCTTTAAGTTCGGATTACCCAAACTCACATTCAGTGGATCACTTACATCAGCTACAGGCTGCAACTGACGAGTACTTGGCTGTTGCGTGTTGGTGTTGTAGTTTACACTAAGATTGCTGTACTGGCTAAACTTCCATTGGAATGCAGCATCAGGTAATACATCAGTAAACTCTTGTTCAACTGAAGAACCTGTGGTTCTATTCATCCCTTTTAGGTCAGCATTCTGTAACGTAGCTCCCATAGTGAAATTGTATTTCTGGCGATTTGTTCTATAATGTAAACCACCTCCACGATACACATATATGCTGCTAAAAGAATTACTTAAGGCAACGTTAGTTTTATCATGTTTGCCAGAGTTGTTGTCGAAGTCGTAAGTGTTTCGATCGCTTCCCCCCCAATTCCTGTTATACACAACATTCATCTCAAGTAAAGATCGTTTGTCGAGCGGTTCGGTGTAAGTAACATTCGCTCCATAGGTTTTGGTAGTAGCATCAACCAGGTTTCTTTGGTTTAGGGCTGAGTCTTTTTTAGTTGAACTGATATATGTGCTGTAGAAAGAATTCTGAGTTCCTTTCTGTTCACTGTGATTATACTGCAAATCAATATTTGCTGAAAGTGTTCTTCCTTTTTTAGCAAACTTCTTCTTGAATAAAACGTTGGTGGCAAAGTTGGTAGCGTTTGAAACTGATTCGTTTTGGTTGTAACCCTCGTTCAGCTTAGCACCTGTAAGTGTTTGTGACAAGTAGTTGCTAAAGCTGTTGTTCTTATTTCGTTGGAAGCTGAGCTGTGGTGTGATCTTGATTGAAGTGAAGCTGTCCAGCTTCTGATCAAACGCAAAATTTGCTCTTTGCTGTTGTACAATTTTGTTTGATTGTGACTGCTGCGTGTAGTTGTAATTATTGCCAGGAAATAAATATTGCCTGTTGAGTGTTCTCTTGGTGTTCAGATCAATATCGCTGGCTAATAAGCTGGCATTTACATCAGTTCTTTTGCTCCAGGCATCGTTGTAATTTAATCCACCGGCAAAAGTTTGTGCAACCCCTTGTTGGTTTTGCCCAAGACCGGTTACAGGTAATCCATTATCATCAGGACCGCTGCTGGTTCTAATCACAATTCCTCCTCCACCTCTCATTCCTCTTGCCATTTCACCTGTGAAGTTCAAAATGTCCGTCATGGAAAAACCTTGTCTATTGGTGTTGTTACCCATTCCTAGAAATGAGATCTGCTGATTGCCTTTGAACTTGTTGATGTTTGCCTGTGCATCATATCTTGAATCTGTTCCTGCACCTGCTGTGGCTCTTCCAAACACAGCGTTGTTCTTGTCTTTCTTCAGCTTCAGGTTGATGGCTTTCTGGGAATTACCATCATCAACACCAGTAAATTCTGCCTGGTCACTTTTTTTGTCAAACACCTGCACTTTATCTACAGCATCTGCACTCAGGTTTTTGGTAGCCATTCTCGGATCACCGGTGAAGAATTCTTTTCCATTCACCAATACACGATTTACACGCTGACCATTTACCCTTATTGTTCCGTCATTATCAACTGTAACGCCTGGCATTTTCTTTAGCATGTCTTCCACCACAGCATTTGGTGCAGTTTTGAAGTTCTCAGTGTTGAATTCCAGCGTATCTCCATTTATCGTAACAGGAGATCTTTTAGATTTCACCACTACATCATCAGCAAACTTCACATCAGTCATTTCTATGTTACCCAGATCCAAAACTTCTTTATCAGCACTCACTGGCTTCCAAACAGGAACAAATCCAACATAAGAGGTTGAAACAAGATATTCCCCTTGTGGAATTGCTTTCAGCATAAAGTTCCCTGATGAATCTGCTTTCGAGAAACTCACCAGCGTAGAGTCTTTCGCCTTCACCAAAGAAATGGTAGCATAAGCAAGTCCTTTCTTAGAAGCCGTATCGAACACTTTTCCTTTGATGGTTGATGTTTGTGCTGCAGCGGTAAAAGAGGTGAATACAATAAGCAGTGTAATGATCCTTTGCATGAATAACCTTTTAGTAAGGCAAAGCTATTTCCCACTAGCGGCAATAGCGGTTAACCAACCTGATTGTAAGGTTAAGTAAGGTTAAAGAATGGTGGATGTGAGCCAGAGGTCTGTGCTACTATTTTGCTTTTGTTGCGTCGCACTGTTGTACTTTTTATTTGTGAATCGTCAATCGTCAACTGTGAGACTCAAAATTCACCATTCACGACTCACGTCAGCTGAATACTGTTCCAGACCCTGAAGTGAGTGACACAACTGCCGATGCCATAAAACACTTCAGCTGGTGCAATAACTCAGCTATCTTATCTTAGCACAATGCAATTTGATCGCAAGCATTTATCTAACGACGAGCTTACACATATATACAGGAATTTACTGCTGCCAAGAATGATCGAGGAGAAGATGTTGCTCTTGCTAAGACAAGGCAGGATCAGTAAATGGTTTAGTGGCATTGGTCAGGAGGCGATATCCGTTGGTGCTACACTTGCTCTGCAGGAAGATGAATGGATCATGCCGTTGCATAGAAATCTGGGTGTGTTCACTTCACGAAAAATGCCGTTGCGAAAATTATTCATGCAGTGGCAGGGCAATAAAGATGGTTACAGCAAAGGAAGAGAGAGAAGCTTTCACTTTGGAACGAAAGAACATCATATCTGTGGAATGATCTCTCATCTCGGTCCTCAGTTAGCGATTGCCGATGGTGTTGCTCTTGCTTATAAGCTGCGAAAAGAAAATAAAGTTTCTCTTGCTTTTAGCGGAGATGGTGGAACAAGTGAAGGTGATTTTCATGAGGCTTTGAATGTTGCTGCTGTGTGGGACTTACCGGTGATATTCATCATTGAGAATAATGGTTATGGATTGAGTACACCTGTGAATGAACAATACCGTTGTGAGAGCCTGGTTGACAAAGCGAAAAGTTTTGGAATGCAGGGCGTGAAGATCGATGGTAATAATGTGCTGGGTGTTTACGACACGATCAAAGGTGTAAGAGAATACTGCACCAGAGAACAAAAGCCATATCTGATAGAGTGTATGACTTTTAGAATGAGGGGTCATGAAGAAGCCAGCGGAACCAAGTATGTTCCCAAAGAAATGTTTGAAATGTGGGCTGAGAAAGATCCGATCAGAAACTACGAACAGTATTTGATTGCTGAAAAGGTTCTGATCGAAGAAAAGGTTGCTGAAATAAGAACTAAGTTCAAATCTTATATAGATGAGGAACTAAAAGGAGTTTTTGACTTAGAAGCCATTCAGCCTGATTTGGAAGAAGAGTTGAGAGATGTATATGCAAGAAAGTCGGTAGACGATAGAGCATCGGCCATAGTTAAGTCAGAACGAGATCCCTCAACCGAAATAAGATTCATCGATGCAATCAAAGAAGGACTTGATCAATCAATGCAGGTGCATGAGAATCTTGTATTGATGGGTCAGGATATTGCAGAATATGGTGGTGCTTTTAAGATCACCGATGGCTTTGTACAGAACTACGGCAAAGAACGAGTGAGAAACACACCACTTTGCGAAAGTGCTATTGTTGGTTCGGCACTTGGATTAAGCCTTGAAGGTTTCAAGAGTATGATGGAAATGCAGTTTGCTGATTTTGCTACAGTTGGCTTTAACCAGATCATCAATAACCTGGCAAAAATCCATTACCGCTGGGGGCAAAATGCAGATGTGGTGGTGAGAATGCCAACCGGTGGTGGAGTTGGTGCTGGCCCTTTCCATAGCCAGAGCAATGAAGCCTGGTTTGTACATACTCCAGGGTTAAAAGTGGTTTATCCTTCAACTCCATATGATGCAAAAGGATTGATGATAGCCGCTTTTAACGATCCAAACCCAGTAATGTTCTTTGAGCATAAAGCACTATACAGAAGCATAAGTGGTTTAGTACCATCGGATTATTATGAGGTTGAGATTGGTAAAGCCAGGCTTGTGAAAGATGGAGAAGATATCACCATCATCACTTATGGAAGTGGTGTTCACTGGGCTTTAGAGTACCAAGAGCAACATCAGAACACTTCTCTTCATATCCTTGACCTTAGAACATTACTACCGCTTGATTATGATGCCATACATGAGGCTGTTGCTAAAACAGGGAAGGTGCTTGTGTTACATGAAGACACATTAACCGGAGGCATAGGAGCTGAATTAAGTGCCTGGATCACAGAACATTGCTTCAAATTTTTGGATGCTCCGGTAATAAGATGTGCTTCTCTTGATACGCCAATTCCATTCAATCTTGAGCTTGAAAAGCAGTTCATGGCTAAGAGCAGGTTAGAGGTCACCATTCAAAGACTGTTGCAATACTAACTCCCGGTAAATGATCAGAATCAAAGCCTCTTTATATATTTAAATCTGAAATTATCATATTCTTTCTTTTTAGTATTTATTTAAAGGAGAATCGGCTTTCACCCAAATCTTTATTATATCTTTAATGAACCAAGGAATATAAGGAAATCAGCAAAGCATAAGATAATTTTTGTAACAGGCTCTAGGCATCATTCCTTTCTCCACTACTATCTGACTAATAGAACCAATCAGCTACTTGCCTGTTGCTATCCTATCCCCTAAAAAGAACAGCTGAATTTGTTGTATTTACTGATGATTATGTAGTAAATATTAAGGCAAATGAGGAGCAATTTTGTAAAAGTAGAAACCTAAAGAATGAACACACAGAAAAATAAATCGGTATTTATCATTATACTCTGTTTATTACTGAGCATTATTGGAATATCTCAAACTACTTATTACTACATAAGTGGTAACGCACAAACAGCAGGCAATTGGAATACAAATTCTGACGGTAGCGGATCACCAGCATCTAATTTTACCACCAACAACACAATATTCAACGTTCCCAGTGGCAGAACCGCTGGTTTTACAGGTAACGTAACTTTTGGTGGTGCTGCGGCTTTAGTAAAGTTGGAGGTGATTGGTTCTATAACAATTGGCAATCCAAGAACCTTAACAATTGGTGCTGCAGGAGCGTCTGTAATAAGTGAGATTATTTTTTATAATACCGGAGCTACCCAAGCAAGCAGTAACGGTAATTTTACATTGACTGCCGGAGCCAGGCTTACTACTTATAACAGTGCAGGTATAGATAATGCAACGAACAGCAGCATCAATTCTATTTCTGGAACAGTAACTTTAAGTACCGGTGCTGATTATCAATTTGCAGGTGCTACCCAAACTACTAATGGATTACCTGCTACCGTTCGAAACCTTACTATTGCAGCTTCAGGAACTGTAACACTCGCAGCAACCGTATCAGTTGCAAGCGGAAATCTTACAATCTCTTCTGGAAAATTAGACCTTAATAGCTTTACCGCTAACAGAAGTGCAGCCGGAGGTACATTAACTGTTGCAAGCGGAGCACAACTTGAGATTGCTGGAACAAACACACTTCCAAGTAATTATAGTGCACATAGTATCGGGGCTACAAGTACTATTATATATGACGGTACAAATCAAACCGTAGCAAACCTGAATAGCAGTCAAACTTATGGCAACCTTACACTCGGTGGATCAGGAACCAAAACATTACAGGTAGCTACCACTAACATTACAGGTAATCTAACCATTAGTGGAACAGCTACTGCTGTCGCAACTGTAGTAGGATTAACAGTAGGGGGCAATCTTGCTTTAAGTGGAACAGCAGGATTTACTGCAGCAGGATTTGCTTTAACGGTTAATGGAACTACTACCGTAGGTGATGGTACCAATGCAGCTACTTTAACTACATCTTCTGCTACGGGCACAAAAATATTTATCGGGCTTGTAACTGTGGCAGCAACCAGTACATGGAATAACTCTGGCAATTCTAATGTAACATTCAGAGGTGGTATCATCAATAGTGGAGCTTTCACAGCAGGATCTGGTGTTCATACTTTTGATACAAACAGCCAGGGATTAACCGGAACGCTTTCTATTCCATCAATAACGGTAACGGGTGCTGCGGTGGATTTAACTAATAATGGAACACTTACGGTTAGTACGGCATTATCCGGTACAGGAGGACTAACCAATGCTGCTTCTGCAACACTTAATATTGGTGGAACATCAGGCATAACTACCATTACTGCATCTGCAACAGATAATACTGTAAACTTTAATGGCACAGGTGCTCAAACAATTCCCGGCATCGACTATTATAACCTTACCCTCAGCGGTGCAAGATCTGGTGCAAACAATATTACACTTGCTAATGGTGGAACCATTGGTGTGGCAAATACATTTACTGCCTCGGCAACCTTTGGCACCGGTAACTATGTAACAACATCAAATACTTTTAGCTTTAATGGAAGTGGCGCACAGAATATACCGGCTTTTACATTTAATAATTTATCTACCGCTACTGGCGGAACAAAAACATTAACTGGTACCGTAACCGTAAACACAGTACTAACTGTTGGCTCATCCAGTACTCTTGATCTTAGTTCTCAAACGCTAAATTTAGCAGGCAGTGGAACTCCGTTAGTAGTTACCGGAACATTTACACCTTCAACATCTACCGTAAACTATACAAATGCTGCATCAACAAATGTGGTTGCTGCAAATTATAACAACCTTAATCTAACAGGCGGTGCAAGAGTTTTAGCCAGTAGCGGAACAATTGGTATAGCTGGCACCTTCACTACAGGTAGTGGTGGCTTTACTGTAACTGGTAGCACTGTGAATTTCAATGGAAGTGGTGCACAGAATATTCCTGCTGGAATTACCACTTACAACAATCTTTCTGTATCAACATCCGGAACAAAAACGGCACTAGCATCTTTAACTGTAAACGGTGCATTGAATATTGCCGCAGGGGTTACACTTGACATGAGTACTTTCCAGTTGATCTCCGGTGGCGGTTCTTTTAGTGTAAGTTCAAGTAGCAGCACTGCGATATTAAAAACTTCTAATACCAGTACCTCTGCTTTACCTACTTCAATACTTTGGCCATTTGAAGTTCAGTTTGTTGCTACGGGAAATCAAAATATTCCTGTTGGCACTTACAGCAAACTTACAACTGATGGAACCGGTGTTAAGTATATACAAGGTAATGTGTCAGTAGCTACCTTAACGCTTACAGCAGCTGCAATCAGAACTACTGATAATGGTAATAGCCCTTTTACTTTATCTATTTCTTCTTCTATTGTTCGTCCAGTTAGTGGTGGTCAAATAAGTGCTGGTACAGGAACAGTAAACTTCACCAACAGTGTAAGTGATCTTACTATTCCACAAGGTACATTCAGTACTGCAGGAGCGATAATTGTAAGTGGTGGAAAGAAAGCCATTCTTGCAAGTGATTATGGCAACTCACTTTCAATTTCCAGTTTAACAACTACTGCAGCGGCCGGCAGTTTTTTCGCTCCTAACGGAAACGACCTTACTTTAACCGGTACGGTTACAATGAGTAGTGGTAATGGATTAAGCAGTAGTCATGCAGGCGGAACTTTGAAAATAGGATCGGGTGCAACCAATACAACTTTGGGTACTTTATTTTTCGATCAAACAACACCAGGCACCACAAACTCCGTTTACAACGTAACCATCAATACTACAGGTGGTGGAAGTGTGTTTGTTGGAAACACAATGCGTGTTAGAAATACTTTTCAGCCCCCAACTTCCGGAACATTTGTATTTAATGCAGATAGTAATCTTGTAATCGCTTCTCGCAGTACACATACAGGCAGGGTAGGGCAAATCTTTAATGGATTTAGTTTTAGTGGAAAGGTGATAGTAGAAAGATTTGTAAAAGAGAAGAGTGCACGTAGATATGTGTTTCTTGCTTCTCCTGTAGATGGTATTTCTATTAGAAACGGCTGGCAGGATGATATTTATATTACTTCTCCGGCTAACGGAGGTACACCATGCAGCACTACTATCCCGGCAAATAAATACAACGATAGTGGATATGATGCTACTACCAGAAAGCTAGTCACCATTTTCAAGTATAACCAGGCAGCCAGACAGTGGGATTCAGTCAGAACACCTTCAACAACTGCTCTTTTGGAAAAAGGGATTGGTTACAGGGTTTATTACAGAGGATCTAGAAAAGCTGATAGTACTACTTGTTCAGGAATACTAGAGAGTGGTACTGGTGGTACTCCAGATTCCGCTATCATGAATGTATATGGTACACCTACCAGCGGGAATGTTACAGTAGGTGTCTATGGAAAAGGAACCAACACCTCTTTTGGATATACGCTACTTGGTAATCCTTACCCATGTGAGTTAGATTTTGAAACATTTGCAGCAAATAATGCTTCTTCTATTAATGCTACCTATTGGATACATGATCCTGGTGCAAGTTCTACCAATGGATATCTGAGTTACAATAATGGATCAGTAGCAGGTGGTGCCGGTGGAGTAAATACTTCAGGAGCCATCACTGGTGCTAATGGTAGATACCTTGCTTCGGGGCAGGGGTTTATGGTTCAGTCTGGATTAGCGGGCAATGCAAATGCCGGCACTGTAACCTTCCTGGAAACTCAAAAATCAGCCTCTCAGCAATTGGGTGTTTTTAGAACAGCTAATAATTTAACCTGGGATAGCAGAATACGGGTTAGTTTTTTAAATAATGACACCAGTGGTATTGATGATGTGCTTGTCCGCTTTTCTAATGATCCTACCGTTACCACATTACCAAGTGATTTCTGGGATGCAACATCACTTAATACTACCCAGTATATTGGCACAATAAAGAGCAACAGAACTTTTGCCATCCAAACACGTCCGCTGAATTTTTATAATGATACTGTATTAGTACGGATAGTAAGTTCAACACTTGGCAACTACATATTGAAATTAAGTGAGTTTGATAATTTCATAGAAGCAGATCAGATCATTCTTCTAGATCTTTTCACCGGTGCTCAACAAGATGTAAAGGCAAATCCTTTCTATGCCTTTACCATAACCAGTAGCAGTGCATCACAAGGTGGAAGATTTAAAATAGTGTTCAGATCAAGGGCTTCAGTATTGCCTGTTTCATTCATGAATATTGCCGCAATACAAAAGCAAGATGGTGCTGAGGTTAGCTGGAAAGTTGCTTTTGAACAAGAGATAGAGCATTACCAGGTAGAAAGAAGTAATAATAGTCGTGATTTTAATGTGATTGCAACTGTAAACTCAAAAGGTAACAGCAACAACGTGGTTGACTACACATACTTTGATTCCAAACCAATTAACGGAACTGTTTATTACAGGGTTAAAAGCAAAGACAAGTCTGGAGATAGTCGTTACACCGCAATAGTGAAACTAAACTCTTCAAAAGAAACCATGATCACGGTTTACCCTAACCCGGTAAAGGATAATATGAAGATCACAATAGCCAATGCTGAAACTTTCAAGAGAGCAACGGTGCTGATCAGAAATACCCAGGGCAAAACTGTACTACAGCAGAACCTCACCTCCACCTCGGGATTTTACAATCTTAATGTTTCTGCATTGCCTTCAGGCATATATGTGATCACTGTGGTAAATGACAAAGGTGATAGCCTGATGGAAAAGTTTATAAAGAATTAAATCAATTACATATTGATATCGGAAACAGCAGCTCTAATGGGCTGCTGTTCTTTTTTATTCCTTTTCAGGCAGCTTTTAATCTGTTTTAAATTGACTTTCAGTACTGATTTCAAGCCCCACTTCCGAATTCGTCAGAAGATATCATCCATTCGTCAGTTGTATATGTAAATCGGATATTCAAATTATAAAAAGAGAGCTCTAATTATTTTTTACAAATTTTATAAAACTCAATGTCAGTAAGGGTTTGTGGTTTTAATAGTTGGAACTAATGTTCAAAAATCGGCTGAATTTGTCTTAGTCGTTGATGAATTTGTAATAGATATTGCCCTGCATATTCAGGTACTTTGTATTGTACTCGAAAGAAGGGGTACAGACCTGAGAAAAGCTTAATAAAAAGCAGGACAAAGATCTAAAAGCGCTAAGATCTTAACTACTTCAAAAAGCATTTCACTGAATACCCGGAAGCCGGATTCTTAACCAGGAGTTTCAAAACTAAGGACTAAACATAGGCTTGATATAGTTCAGGTCTGGATTACCACAAACATTACTACCATGAATTTAAAAATCACAGCTCTTTTGCTGTTAGCTACCGCTTTGCCTTTTACACAGGCTATTGCACATACAGGCTCACTTAAAAATGCACCTATTAACGGCTATCTCTACTTCATGGTGGGTATTGGTGCTATCTACTTCGTTTACCTGTTGGTGAGAACGCATCGAAAGGGTAATAAAATCAAATAATCAATTCTATAACTAATAAAACCTCACAAAATGAAAACAACTATCAAAGCAATCGTAATGTCAGCTGTAGCAATATTCTTTTTTGCTGCAGGAGTAAGTGCACAGAAAGTATCTGTAGCCATCGTAGATCAACACTATGCCTCTGAGACTGCTCACTACAAATTTATCATGGCGGGTCTTGCTGCTGCATACGTAGTGTACCTCGTGTTACACAACAAGAGAAGAAAAGAAGTAAACCAATTCTTAGGTAAGGCTGATGTAAACTAATTGTCAAAACTCAATTCAATCATCTATAAACATTCAACAATGAAAACTACTATCAAATCAATCGTAATGTCAGTTGTAGCAATATTCTTTTTTGCTGCAGGAGTAAGTGCACAGAAAGTATCTGTAGCCATCGTAGATCAACATTATGCCTCTGAGACGGCTCACTACAAATTTATCATGGCGGGTCTTGCTGCTGCATACGTAGTGTACCTGGTGTTACACAACAAGAGAAGAAAAGAAGTAGACCAATTCTTAGGCAAAGCTGATGTAAACTAATTGTCAAACTCGATTCAATAATCAATAAAACTTTCAACAATGAGAACTACTATCAAATCAATCGTAATGTCAGTTGTAGCAATCTTCTTTTTTGCTGCAGGAGTAAGTGCACAGAAAGTATCTGTAGCTATCGTAGATCAACACTATGCCTCTGAGACTGCTCACTACAAATTCATCATGGCGGGTCTTGCTGCTGCATATGTAGTGTACCTGGTGTTACACAACAAGAGAAGAAAAGAAGTAAACCAATTCTTAGGTAAGGCTGATGTAAACTAATACAAACTCATTTTATCCCCAATAAACATTCACAACATGAAAACGACTATCAAATCAATCATAATGTCAGTTGTAGCAGTATTCTTTTTTGCTGCAGGAGTAAGTGCACAGAAAGTATCTGTAGCCATCGTAGATCAACATTATGCCTCCGAGACCGCTCACTACAAATTCATCATGGCGGGTCTTGCTGCTGCATACGTAGTGTACCTGGTGTTGCATAACAAAAGAAGAAAACAAATCAATCAGCTTTTAGGCAAATAATCAGAGGATAATTAACAGAGGATAGACGAATAGGGTAATAAACCGAATGGCTATAATTAAAAAATATCATAAGCACCTGCTATTGCTGGCTATAACGTTCCTAGCGTTTATAGTACAGGTAAGAGCTCAGTTCGACGATGACGGCGGACCAGGTGGTTTTGATCCACCACCTGATAATGATGTTCCATTGGACACATATCAGTGGGTGATGCTTGTTTTAGCCATAGGATATGGTTTATACATTTTCCGTAAGCATAGAAAGAAAAGTCAGGTAATGAAGCTGCCAGCTACAATAGTTCCAGCTTAAGAATAGAAGAAAGGGCAGGTTGTTTATCGTGTTGCAAACACCGATTTAAGCAGGATTCATGAAGTTCAGCTTAAATACAGATAGCCGCCTTGCTACAATTTTTATTTGGTTAAGTAAATACCAAAGAGAATGATTATGAAAACAAAAATTATAAAAACTATATTTCGACAGCGTGCAGTACTCGCATGTTCCTTGATAGGCATTCTTATGTTTTTACAAGAATCGAATGCCAACGATTTAAATAAAGACCCAATTCCAGCTAAATCTACTGTACCCATCAACTACTACCAGGGCTTTATGATTTGCCTTGCCGGATGCTATGGCATTTACTTATTCGTAAGAGCAAGAAGAAAGAAAAGAACAGATGAATTATAAACTTTTTACAGCTCCTCATCCTCAAGCAATCATCTAATCAAGACCCCCCAACCGTAAATTCTGCAATTGCCTTCGTAGAATTACGCAAAAGAGCTAATGTGCTCTAAGTCCAATCCACTTAACTTTTCTCCAACCATTGCTGATTTCATTGTATCCTTTGACGATATCCTTACAGTAACTGAGGCTTCATAATCCTTCTTTTGCTAAGTTAATACAAGGGACTAAATATGAAGCTTTCTGCATACGTTACTTTAATACTATTGTCTTTATCGGTTAAAGCCTTTTCTCAAGGTGGAGCTTGCAGTTTGCAGGTTACTCCGTCAGTTGTAGGTACAAGTTGTTCAAATATTTGCGATGGTAGTG
This sequence comes from Chitinophagales bacterium, assembly GCA_031424775.1. Taxonomy (GTDB): domain Bacteria; phylum Bacteroidota; class Bacteroidia; order Chitinophagales; family Chitinophagaceae; genus JAEZDC01. Next base: position 48,382 of record JANPIB010000115.1, read on the forward strand.
TAACTTTCATCACTACCGGTGGAACCCCACCTTATACTTTAAATTCGTTCGAACATAATTTTCCGGGTACCCAGGTAGATGCTTCAACATTTAGAGTAAATAATGGTAATTACCAGGTATCTAACAACACTTTGATCGCTTTACCAAATGGGTCAATCTCCACAGATTTTGATAATGCTATTTCAACCAAAAAAACGTTTCCGGCAAATGGAAAAATTGTTGCAGAGGCAAGTTTTTATGTTGATAATAGTACGTTTGGCTATTGGGGATTATCAGACACCACTAACATCTTCAATGAATTTCAGTTTCCAATTTCTTTTTACTTCAATAATGGAAGTCTTTTAACTTACAATAATGGAGCTTCTACTCAGGTAAGTAATTATTCTTCTAACACATGGTATGACTTTAAAATAGAGAAGATTGGATCTCTTGTGAATTTTTATATCAGAAGAACAGGGCTTTCTAATTATACTCTAATTACCAGTCAGCAAACCACAGTTTCTGAAACGTTCTTTAAATTGTCGGCTACTTACAGAAATTATTATTCAACTTTTGGAGGATTTCAATCAAAAAATTGGAAAATCGGAGGAAACCCTCCTAATGTAAATCTTTGTTCTGGAACATATACTTATACAGTTTACGATGCTGTAGGATGTTTTGCATCAAGCACCGTAACGATTACCTCAGGAACTGGACCTAGTTCCGTTAAACTAACAGGTTCGGTAACTCCAGCCAGCTGTTTTACTGCTGCGAATGGTGCTGTAGCTCTTGCCCCAACTGGTGGTGTTGGCCCATATTCTTTTGGATTATCACAAAACTTCCAGGGAAATGTCATCAACACGCAGGTATTTGAATTACGTAATGGTAGCTTCTCTCAAAATGTTAACTTACGTGAAGGGATAGATAATTCTGTAAATACAGGATGGGATAATTCAATTGCTACCAGACAAACGTTTAGCGATGGTGGATTCCTCAGCTTTGAAGGAAGCTTTAAAATGGACCCTACGGCCGATGTGGTATTCGGGTTTGCTAAGAATGATTCTTTAAATGATCCTAACAAGGTTTTACTGGGATTCAGATTTGGTGCAGGAAGTACTTTGTACGCATTTACGGGCAACTCAACGCTTAAACAAGTAGCTACACTTGCTGCTTCTAACTGGTATGATTTCAAAATTCAGAAAGTTGGTTATGTGGTAACCTTCTCGTACAGATTAACTGGTGCAACAGCTTATACTGATCTTTATACCATTAATTATACCCCGAACATAGTAGAATACAAATTTGGCGTTCTTAACTATTCAAATTTCTCTGCCTCTTCAGGAGGTTATAACACTAAAGACTGGAGTATCCTGGTTACGCCTAAAGTTTCTAGACTAACGCCAGGCATGTACACTTACACACTTACTGATGCTGCCGGATGTAGTGCAACAAGTGTTTTCAATGTAGGTGAAGCAACATCATCTGTATCATTAACTGCCAATTTAGTTAATGGTTCAATTTACAACGGAGCAACTGGTGCTGTTAGCATTACACCAGCCGGAGGTACAGCACCATATAAGTATCAATTTGAAGAACCATTTGCTGATTCAGTTATCAATACAGGATTTCTTACTGTTCGAAATGGCGCTTTTCTTGAAACAACCTCTTTAAGAAGCGGTTCGGGTACAGGAAATATTACATGGGATAATACCATTACAACTAATCTCGTTTTCAACGACAATGGCTATATCACAGCAACTGGAAGTTTTAAACTTGATGCCGGAACGATCGGTGGTTTTGGAATGGTTACCAACAGTTCAGTTACCAGTGACATTAGCCAGCTTGTATTCGGAGTAAGGTTTAATGGCACTCAAATACTTGCTGTTAACGGCAGAAACAGAACAACTGTTATTGGAACAATTGCTTCTGATACATGGTATGATTTAAAGATCACTAAGACTGCAAGTTCAATAGAATATTACATTAAAGCTTCATCAAGCTCGAATTATACTTTATTATCGACTCTTACCTATGCTGATACACTTAAAGTGTTCAAGGGTGCTTTATTGGTTTTTGGCTCAAATGCAGGACTGAACACAAAAGATTGGACAATAAACTCAAATCCTCCATTAACTGGTCTTGCTTCAGCAACTTACAACTTCAGAGTGTATGATGCTAAAGGATGCTATGCTGATGCTTCAGTAAATGTTCCTTCAGTAGGCAGTCCAATGCCAAATGTCACAGCTCCGGCTAATGTAATAAAACCAACAGATAGTGGTAGCAACTTTGCATCAAACGTAAACATAGGTTGGCCAACATTAACGGGTGACACAACAAGTATTATCGTTACCAACAATGCTCCTACTAAATTTTCACTTGGTACTACTAATGTAGTTTGGTCTATCACTAACAGATGGGGGAGAACAGTTACAACAACTCAAACAGTTACAATTATCGATACCGAAGCACCGATTATTACCAGTTCAGGCAGAACAACTTATAGTACAGATAAAGGACAACCTTATGCCGTTGTTAACCTTGTTGCACCATCAATGTCTGATAATGTAGGAGTTGTTACAATTACAAACAATGCACCTGCACAATTCCCTTTAGGCACAACTACTGTAACCTGGATAGTAAAAGATGCTGCTGGTAATACTTCTACTAAAAGCCAGGATATATTGATTATTGATACTGAACTTCCGAATATCACAGCTCCGGCAAACATTACTGTTTTAGCTAATTCAGGATCTTATGCCACTGGAGTTAACCTGGGTACACCTATTTATTCAGACAATGTGATTGTGGTTACCGTATCCAACGATGCTCCATCGCAATTCCCTGTAGGCTCAACAACTGTTACCTGGAGAGCTACAGATGCAGCAGGCAATACTGCAACAGCTACACAGATTGTTACAGTAACAAATTGTAACGGATATAATGTTACGGTTACATCTATCCTTGGATTAGGTAGTGTATTTACTGGTGGTAATTCTAACAATCTTTACTTAGGTTATGGTGCACAAAGCACACAATTGAAAGTTACTGTTCCGGTTACAGGTGGACCTTACACTTTTTCTTGGATTGGTAGCAACCTCAGCAGCAAAACATCAGCCATACCAACGTTCACACCTACAGCAGCAGGGTCATACACTTTCTATGTAACCGCTACCAATGCCAATGGATGTGAAAGTTCCGGTTCTATAACAATCTGTGTGAAAGATGCAAGAGTGCTTAATAGCAATGGCAATTGGGATGGCAAAAAAGTGTATGTATGCCATCTGCCGCCAGGCAATAAACCTAATATGCAGTTGATTAGCGTTAGTGTAAACGCTGTGGATACTCACGTCGGACTCCATGAAGGTGATGCAGTAGGTAAATGTGGTGAAACATGCAACAGCTTTGCTTCACGTTCAAGTGTTCCTGCAACAGAAGCATTCTCTGTGAAAGCTTATCCAAATCCATCAGCTGACTTCTTTAGATTACAAGTAAAGACTGAAGATGTTTACACAAGAATTACGGTAAGAATTGTTGATGCTTTCGGACGTACGGTTGAAATGTTCAACAATGTTACTGCAGACAAATTGCTCCAGTTCGGTGATAAATATTCAAGCGGTGCATATTATGCTGAAGTAACTCAAGGTGAAGAAAGAAAGATGATCCCTTTAATGAAAGCAAAATAATATCACGTTTATAAGAAATTCAAAGGACCACAAATGTGGTCCTTTTTTTATGCCGTTTACAAGGTTTGTGTTTCTGAAATAACCAATCGTTTCTTGTTAGCCAGTTGTCCAGGTGAAGTGCCAAACTTCTTCTTGAATAATTTACAGAAGTAAGCAACGGAGTTAAAGCCAAGCCTGTAAGAAATGGTTTTTACATTGCCCGAGTTCTGTCTTAGCATGATCTCGGCTTGTAAAAGTTTTCTGTCGATGATATATTCTTTAGGAGTAAGTCCATATATCTTTTTACTCCAACGCTCTATCGTAGAAACACTCATTGATAGATTTTGAGCAATCTCTTTGATACTGAAATCATTTGTAGAGATGAGGTTATCAGTGATCTTTTCAAACTTCTTCTTAAACTCCATCTGCATAGATGAAATCGTAGAGTCGCTTTTCATCAAGAATTTTTCCTGGGTATCTAGAACGGTTTTAGACTTAAGTGAAACGAGGTTTTTTAGTTTGAGGAAGAGATGTATAAAGTTGAAAGGCTTAACAATATAATCTGTAGCACCAATCTCCAAAGCTTTAGTGATCTTGTTTTCATCATCTATAGAACTCATCATCACCACTGGCGTATTTTCCAATTCATCCATTGCCTTCATCTTCTCCAGCATCATAAATCCATTGATCGGACCCTCCACCATAATGTCGAGCAAAACAATATCAGGTTGAATTCTGGAGATGTTGGTGAATGCTTTTTTTGCACTGTTTGTAGCTGTTACCTCAAAAGCCTGGTTGAGCATCTCAGTAAGAGTGTAGCTCAATATCTCTGAATCTTCAATTAGTAAAAGTCTGGGTTTTACGGACATTTATAGGGTACTTGAATATCAAATTTAAACGATTATCCCAATTATCGCAATATTGTTACTCCATTTCGGGAGCCATTATGCTTTCCATTTTCCATAGTTACTAAGCCGTTTACCAAAACGTACTTAAATCCGGTTGAATATTGATGAGGCTTTTCAAAGCTGGACAGGTCTGTTACTTCCTTCTCCGAGAAGACCACAATGTCTGCCGCATAGCCTTCTCTCAACAAGCCTCTATTCTTCAAGTGGAATTTCAAGGCTGGTAATGAAGACATTCTACGGATAGCCTCCTCCAAAGAAATTACCTTTTCTTCCCTCACGTATTTAGCTAAGATCCTTGCATTTGTGCCATAACCTCTTGGGTGTGGGCTTCCCTGCTGCCAAACCCTGATGCTTGCATCGCTTGCAAACATATTGAACGGGTATTGCATTATGTAACGAACATCATCTTCACTCATTCCATGCAGCACCATCGCAGCACCACCATTCTGCATCAACTCCAGGATCGTTTCTGCCTCTGCTTTTGCCTTGTGCTTCCTGCCCTTCACAATATTGATCTCTTCAATAGATTTGCCGTTAAGTGTTGTGTCTGCTTTGTAATAAGCTACAACTGCATAACTGAAGTGTTTCAGTTTCCGTTTCTTCAATTTTTTCAGCAGGTAGTCGATCGCATATTTCCTGATCTCCGGATTTTTCAACCTTGATTTTATTGAATCATCTCCATCCGACAGTAATTCATCGGGAAGCAAAGTGCTTAGTCCTGTGCTGCTTGCTGTGTATGGATATTGATCAATAGTTACATCCAATCCTTCTTCTCTTGCTTTGATGATCATCGGCAGGGTTTGATTACTTCTGCCCCAATTATGTTGCCCACTGATCTTGAAATGAGAAATCTGTACTGGGATATTCGCTTCTCGTCCAATCAACAAAGCTTCGTCTATCGCCTGGGTAACACTATCAGCTTCATCTCTCATGTGTGTAGCATAAACACCGTTGTACTTCGATGCTACTTTCGCCAGCCTTACAATCTCATCTGTTGAAGAATAAGTTCCGGGAATGTAGATAAGACCTGTGGAAAGACCAACAGCACCATCTTTCATTGCCTGCTCAACAATCGCTTCCATCTTTCGCATTTCTGCATCAGTTGGTTTTCGATTGGCTCTACCCATCACCTCTTTACGAACATCGTTATGACCAATTAGCGTAGCTACGTTTATTGAAAGTTTCAGGCTATCGAGGTATTTAAAATAGCGTTTCAGGTCGATATTAGAAGCACCGCAGTTTCCGGTAATTACGGTTGTAACACCATCGTAAATAAAGTTGGTTGCAAAAGGATTTCTCGTCTCATCATCTTCAATGTGGGTATGGACATCAATAAACCCAGGAGCAACGATCAAACCGGTAGCGTCAATGGATTTGGCAGATTTCCAGTTAGAGAGTTTTCCGATAGCTATGATCTTTCCATCTTTTACAGCGATATCCCCATAAAACCAGGAATTTCCTGTGCCATCAATGATCTTTCCGTTCCTGATAAGTACATCAGCATAATTTTGAGCAAGAGAAAACAACGGGAAAAATAAGCAGATCAATATTCTCATAACTGGATGTTAGCTGTACAATTTACAAGGTTTATGTTGAAGATAGAAGCTGTTACACAAGAGGGCCAAGAACTGGATATTATCCGTGAGATGTTTGCCAGCTATCAAAAAGAGCTGGATGAAAACCTGTGCTTTCAAAGCTTTGATGCAGAGCTTGCAAATCCCCTGAAGAAGTATGCACCACCAAAAGGAGCTTTATTCCTGGCTTATTGGAATGATGATACCGCAGGTTGTATTGCTTTACAGGATATTGGAGATGAGGTTTGTGAGATGAAACGTTTGTTTGTAAAGCCTGATTTTAGAAAACAAAAGGTTGGTGAGGCTTTGGTAAATCACTTGCTGCAAACAGCAAAGCAATTAGGCTATAATTTAATGAAGCTGGATACTTTACAAAAATTGCAGCCGGCTATAAAGCTGTATCGTAAGTTAGGGTTTGAAGAAACGACTGCTTATTATGAGAATCCTATTGCTGAAGTTGTTTATATGGAGAAGATATTATAAAAAGGTGCCTGACACTTTAAATTATCAGACACCTATTATCTTACTTAAGTTTATGGCTGGGGTGGTGGTGAAGGATTATCATTACCGCTATTACCATTTCCCTGGTGTGCAGGTAACACATAATCGTTGTACTTAGCCGGGTTAGTATCAAAATAAATGTTCTTGCCAACCGTTGCAAGACCATTTGCTTTTGAAAACAACGTGTTGCCACTGGCAACTCTTTCCTGCGTAGCAATTTCCCTGTTATTGCTTAGTGTGGTAACGGAATCTATCCTGTCGTTAAATTCGTCGGCAGTTGTTTGCAGGTCGTTCAGCATTAATTCTGTCAATCCATTTCCTTGCATATCAGATTGCCGCTCTGTAGCTACACGGTGTACTCTTAAAGCAAGCCTGTGTAAATCGCTATCACTTAATTCTGTCATTCCATCAAAGCCAAAAGTTTTGTACAAGCCTTTTCCTTCGTAGGTAACTTCTGCAATACCACGTATGGTTCTTAGCCGTACTTCAAGGCTTCGCCTTGTGGTGTCTTTTTCTTCGGTGGCTGCAGATACTAAGCCAGCCAACTCTTCATCCGTTTTAATTCCATTAAAACCCGAGATAAGGGTTTGAAATGCTGTAAGATCAACTGCAGATACACCACGAGGTGTAAAGTCTGCCATGTCTCTGTTAACGTTGATCTTTAGCTGGTCAGCAAATTGTGCAAGCGTGCTGTCGCTGAACTTGTAGTGCCGGATAGGTTTTTTGGGCATGAGTCAAGTTTTTAGGGGTGAGGAAACTAATTAACACGTCAAAATATAGCTCCGCTTTAAGCTTTGCAAGCTTTTAAATGAATATTTTTTGGGATGGATAACCGTTTCGAAAACATGGAAAAACATTCCGAAAAGGTGGAAACTTGTTTTGAGCCTGCGGAATTACATTTCGAGTATGCGGAATAGTATTTCGAACCTACGGAAGCCTGTTTCGAAGTAGCGGAAGCCTGTTTCGAGACTATGGAAGTGTATTTCGGGCGTTAGATTTTGGGGTACCGATATTTTTTTAATGTTAGCCATAGGTGTCTGACACTTTTGAAGTGTCTGACACCCGTAACCAGATGTTCCTTCTCATTTTACTATTCACCTTCTACAATTGCAATCTCCTCTGGTGTTAATTCGTAGAGTTCGTAAACAGCATTGTCTATTTGCCTTTCTAGAGAAGCACATTTGTTTTCAAGAAAGTTTCTGTCCCTTTCTGTTTTGGAGTCTTGTAGTTGACTATTGCAGTGAAGAATTTGTACTACGAGACTGGAAATAACTTCTTTCCTCTTCATGGAAACTCTTATTGGAAGTTCTTGAACTTGCCGAGCCCCTACTTCAGAAAATACGGTCTTGGTTGAGGCAAATTCACTCTGATAATAAAAAGAAAACAGCCTTGAATTAAAAAGTCCCAATATATATTTAAGGTTAACGGGGCTAGTTTCTTTTAAGTTAATAACAACTAATGTGTGTAAACCGTAATATTTATCTGTATCAATAGTTCCTATTAACTTGTTGGCAACTCGTCTAAAAAATATCTTTTCAGAACTCAGGAAGATATCCTCTCTCTTACAACTGTGGATGCCTTTCAAATCGTAGTTGAGGTATTCTCCCGTCCATTCCAATGAGTATCTATTAATATTTCTTCCCCCAATCAAAAGAGGTTTGTAATTTTTATCCACTTTCTTATTTGTTACCCAAAGAGATCTATCTCCCTTCAAAGCTATAGCCTGATTTACGTCTGCATATTCTTTTAATGGTTTAGAATTTGCCTTGACCTTTGACTTAAGCTTATCAATTACAGGATGGAACGAAATATTGAAAGAATAATTAGGGGTTAGCTCGAAAACCTTTTGTTTGATACACTTTGTGGTATTGAACTCCTCTTGGTTATCTACATCGATAATGGAGATAGAGTTTTTTGCTCTTCTGCCACTATTGCTTTCTTTTTTTAATAGCAAAATAACGTTTTCAACTACGGCGTCTTTGAATGGCAGTTTATCAAAACTCACAATGGATTTAATTTGTGCTGACTCTAATATCATCTTTCTCAATTCGGCATAGTAATCCTGAGTGGTAATTGTATTTGGAATAATATATCCTAAATGGCAATTATTGCTAATTAACCCTAAAGCTCTTTTTATGAAAAAGCCAAAAGTATTAAGTCTTCCCATGGAAGATTGGTACTTACCCAAAAGATATTTCTTAACGATTGGACTAAGATTTGGATCTGCGGACAATTGTATAAATGGGGGATTACCAACAATTGCATCAAAACCTCCGCTTCTCATTATTTTAGGAAAGGCCACATCATAGTCAAAAGCATTTATTTTCTTTTCCTCTTCAATTTTAAATAGTTCTCCGTTACTATTTATATCACTGCTAATAAGACTATTGCCACAAGCAATATTCTTTGTTAAGTCTGGCAATACTTTGCCAACTAGTGTTCCCTGCCTTGCTGTAGAGCCTATGGTTTCATCTTCAAGCATCTTTAAAAACAAACTTAGCTGTGTTACTTCTACAGCCTGCTGGTCTATATCTACACCGTAAATATTATTAAGCAGTATGTCTTGCTTTAGCTTAAGGGTAATTACCCATTGCTTGTCTTTCAGTTCTACGTTACCGTAATCTTCATTCGCTTTTGCCAGTTCTTCTTTTCTGCCGGTATATTTTTTTATGTAGTACTTACGGTGGTAGTCTAATAGTAAATCGTACACACCAATTAAAAAACTACCACTGCCACAGGCAATATCTGCAAAGTGCATAGTGGCAATTTCTTTGGGTGCTTTACCTTCAATTAGTTTACCTACAGTATTCTGCACTATATAATCAACAATGTATTTGGGTGTATAATAAACACCTCCAGATTTACGTACTTCTGGCTTCTCTTCTATAAACACTCTTTTTTCTGTAGCTCTCACTACCTTACCTAAAAAGCGTTCGTAAATGCTGCCGAGTATGTGTATGGGTATATAGTTAAAGTCGTACGGTGTGTTAAGGCTACTTATGTCGTTGCATATATCTGCAAAGGCTCTGTTTTCTGCACCAGTAAATTCCTGCTCATCTATAAAATGCTTTTTAAAAACAACACCATTGTATTTAACATCAAGCTTTCGGCAGGTGGCAACAAATGCTTTCCATGGGTTGGCACCTTCTCCTATTTCTTCAATTATGTTATCCCCTTCAATTAGTTTGTCTTCGAGAAAGCGAATAAATATTAACCTGTCTAAGGTTCTTTGTGTAGCCTCGGTAAGTTCTTCACTGGTAAGTGCAGGGTCATTCTTTTTAAAAGCCTTGGCTAGTTCTTCTCTTATGTTATCAATGTATTCAAGAAAGCTATCGTCAATAGCCTGGTACTTTCCTTTAAATAAGGTTTTCTGCACCACCTTACCTTTGGGCTTAGGCAAAGCATCGGCATATTTTTCAAGACTGTTGTTGCCTACGGCTTCTCTTGAGAAGAGGTAATATATCTCAGCAAACTTGGCTTTGTCTAAATAATCAGTATAGCTGTACTCTTTGTGCTGACCATTAAATACAAAGTTGATGTTTGGTTTAAGCCTGCAATCTATTATATGAAATTCTTCAAAGTCAGTAAGTACTGCAATAGGTGTGCTGGCATTCCAACCATAACGAATGGTTTGAAAGTAATGGTCTGCATTTCTTAAACCCACAGAAGGTTTCTTTGCTTCGGCAAAGAACCTTACATCTTCGTTTTTATATTTCGGGCCAACGAAGAATGCATAGTCTGCACGTTTTTGAGAAATACTGTCACTTTGTTTTTGAGCTTTCTCAATCTTTACTTCCTGCTCATAAGGATTGTGTTGATCTTTATGCCTTACGTCCCAACCAAGACTAATGAAGAAGTCGTCAATAAAATCCTGCCTTGCTTCTGATTCCTGGTAAGAGGGTGAGGTGTAATGAGATTTGCCTTTCTCAAACTTTGCTACAAGTGCCGAAACATCGTTGTAGGCTTTTTCAAATGGGGTCATTTGGAGTAGTTGAATTAACTATTTAGTAGTTAAATATACTATCTGAAGCTGATCTGTAGAATAAAGTTCAGAACGTACAAGTGAGTGACACAACAGACGATGCTATGAAAACCTACTGTTGGCTAAATAAAAATAAACTTCCTGTTTAGGTGTCTGACACTTTGGAAATGTTTGACACCTGTGGTACTTACTTCTTCTTCTTTTTCTGAATCAGCTCTTTTACCGTAGCAATCTTCAGGTCAATCCCTTCTCTCATTCCAACAGACGAGGGCTTGACCTCAATATCAGGCATAATACCTCTGCCGTTCTTTGGCAGAGAAGCATCCATTACCAAACGATAAATTGGCAGCACAATACGAACCCTGGTATTTGGTAAAATGATCTGCGGCAGGTGAACGGCTGAGTTTCCATAACTGCCTCCACCGGTTTCTTCTCCAACAACCGTTACATTATTCTGCCCTTTCAAAGACTGGATAAACAGGGTAGTTGCAGAGAATGAATATCCACCTTGAATCAGATACACATCTCCATCAAAATGATACTTACTCTTTGGCTTGAAAGTGTGATTTTCAAAATAAGCAAAGTGGTATCTGTCATCTGCTCGTTTACGATGAGAGGTAAAGAACATGCTGATCTTATAAGCCAACGATGGTCTGATGTATTGTCCGTATTTGAATTTTCGGCTGATGGCTGCAACGGTATCTGCAAGTTTAAATGGCTCTTTCACCAAATACTGGCTAAGCCTTGTACTGTTCATAATGTTTCCGCCGCCATTTTCTCTCAGATCGAAAACAACATTGCTGATGCCGTGCTTGTGTATGGTTTTAAAACTCTTTCTGAAAAAATTCTTCAACCTACCTGAAGAAAAAGTTGCCACTCTAATGTAAGCTGTGTTCAATGGTGTGTCGATTGTAAGACTTCTCTGGCTTAATCTTTTTGCCTCACGAAGTTCTTGTCTGGTTGGTAGCTGTACTTGGGTGGTGGTTCTTCTTCCTCTTCTTGATATAGTATCTGTTTTAGGATTGTAGTTCCTGATGAAAACCGTTTTTACTTGTTTGTTTGAATCAAGAAAGCTGATGAGATGCATACTGTCTAACCCAAATGCATTCTTATAAGCATATCCGAAGTTGAAACTAGTAACCTGGTTCTTGAAGTTGTTGGAATTTCCATCTGTGCTGATGAACTGGAACATAGAGTCCAACAGCTGACGAGGTGTTTTGTAGTTGATGGAAAGGATTATGGTACCTCTTTTGAAAATAGAATCCCCACGAAATGCTGAACTTAACACCACTAAACTATCATCCCAGGCTTTAATAGCTAAGGGGAAAACAGGAAGCTGAGCTTTGGAAACTGCATTGGAATAACGCTTGGAACCTCTTACAGAAGTATGTCCACATTTGATCTTGGTAATAGCCCAGGCAATACGATTTCTGAAAGCATCCTCAGACATCGAATCTGTGATATTGCTGTACACATTATCGAAGTACCAGTCAATACTGTCTTTTGGTGTGTACCAGTAAAGGCTTGGGTGATTGGCTTCGAGTGAATTACGTAATGCTGAAAAATCTTCCCGCAATTCTTCGGCAGAAAATTTTTTGTTTACATCATGCACTGCAGTTGTTCTGCATGAGAACAAAGCCATACAAACGAAAACAAAAATTAGTAAAAGAGACAGGCTTTTGTAACGATACATTTGTGACAGTCTGTGATTCTTAGTGTTGTTCGAAAGCATTCCAACCCTGGGCTGTTATATCAAATGTATTGCCAGCCTTGGTGATGAATTTGGTTCCTTCAGAGATTTCTGTTAGGTAGCCGATAACGCTGATCTCTTCGTTAAGAGTGATCTTATCATAATCGGCTTGCTTCATAGTGAAGAGAAGTTCATAGTCTTCGCCACCATTCAAAGCACAAACGGTAGGATCAAGTCCAAATTTGAAAGCTGCTTTTCTGCTTTGATCTGCAATCGGGAGTTTTTCTTCGTAGAGTTTGCATCCAAGATTGCTTTGCTTGCAGATGTGAAGTATTTCGCTGCTAAGTCCGTCACTAACATCCATCATGGAAGTCGGAGTGATATCATTATCGGAAAGAAATTGAATGATGTCTTTCCTAGCTTCCGGTTTCAACATTCTGCCTACGATGTAATCTTCGTTTTCAAGATCCGGTTGGATCTGTGGATTTTCGAGGTAGATCTTCTTTTCTCTTTCCAGTAAGGTCAATCCAAGGTAAGCAGCTCCAAGGTCTCCACTTACACAGATCAGATCACCTTGTTGAGCGGTACTTCTTTTCACAAATTTATCAGGAGCTACTTCACCAATCGCAGTAACGGAGATCACAAAACCTTTTTGGGAGCTGGATGTATCTCCACCAATCAGATCAACGCCATATTTTTCACAAGCTGCATAAACACCTTCGTAAAAATCACTTAGCGCTTCTACCGAAAACTTATTGCTGATACCAATGCTCATGGTGATCTGAGTTGGCGTTGCATTCATTGCATACACATCACTCAGGTTTACAATCACAGCTTTATAGCCGAGATGTTTTAGTGGTGTGTACATCAGGTCAAAGTGAACACCCTCTAAAAGTAAATCTGTAGTAATCACTGTTTGTTTTCCAAAGTGATCTATCACAGCGGCATCATCACCCACTGAAACAATTGTTGAAGCATTTTGAATTTCGAAATTCCTGGTGAGGTGTTCAATTAGACTAAATTCACCAAGTTCTGATATTTCTGTACGAATATTCTCCATTATAAATTTCCTCCATTCACGACTCTTAAAAGCTCGTCATGAATTTTTCCATTGGTTGCAATAATTCCTGGTTGATAAGGATTGTAATAATCTCCTTTCAGGTCAGTTACTTTTCCGCCAGCTTCTTCAACAATGATAAATCCTGCTGCACTGTCCCATGCACTGAGTTTGTGTTCGTAAAATCCATCAAATCTTCCTGCAGCTACCCAACAAAGATCAATTGCAGCACTTCCAAGTCTTCTTACCGGAATTCCTTTTCTAATAAATTTTTCAAACACTTGCAAAGGACCGTTTGCCATATCTAAATAAGTATAAGGAAAGCCGGTAACCATACAACTTTTGATCAGATCAGGCTGGCTACTCACCTGGATTTTCTTTTCATTCAAAGTGGCTCCAGCACCTCTTTCGGCAAAGAATAACTCATTGATAAACGGATTGTACACAGCACCTAAAATCATTTTCCCCTCTTTTTCAATCCCAATGCTCACACAACAGATGGGAATTCCGTTGGCATAGTTGACTGTTCCATCAATTGGATCGATGATCCATTTGTAGGATGAATCCTGGAAAATATCACCCGATTCTTCGCTTAATATATGATGATCAGGAAATGATTCTTTGATGACGCTGAAGATCACCTCTTCACTCTTATGGTCTATTTCAGTAACAAGATTATTGATCCCTTCTTTATTACTTACGGTGAATGACCGATCTATGTTTTCTTTTAAAACCTGTCCGGCAGATTCTACTGCTCTGAGTAAAGTGGCTTTTAGCATAAGGCAAAAATAAGGAAAGCTTCATGCTGATGCTTGTTTGATTGTGAATGCTTTACTTTACTTACGTTTAAAATGAAGCTATCCGTCATTATTGTCAATTACAATGTAAAATACTTCCTGGAGCAATGCCTCCACTCTGTTGTTCATGCAATTGATGATTTGAAACTTGAGGTTTTGGTGGTAGATAATGCATCGTCTGATGATAGTTTGGATTACTTAAAGCCGCTGTTTCCTTCAGTACAATTCATTGGTAGCAAAGAAAATCTTGGGTTTGGAAAAGCCAATAATCTTGCGGCAGCACAAGCAAAAGGAGAATACGTCCTATTCTTAAATCCTGATACTATCGTACCGGAAGATTGTTTTACCAGCTGTATCAATTTTTTTGAGCAGCACCCAAAAGCCGGGGCTTTGGGAGTTAGAATGCTAGATGGATCAGGCAAATTTCTACCCGAAAGTAAAAGAGCATTTCCATCTACATCCACTGCTTTTTTCAAGGCTATTGGATTATCTGAAAGGTTTCCCAAATCAAAGACGATCAATAGATATTCTTTAGGATATCTTGATGAAACCAAAGATCATTTAGTTGATGTGCTTGCCGGAGCTTTTATGATGGTTCGTAGATCAGTAATTCAGCAGATTGGTGGCTTTGACGAGCAATTCTTTATGTACGGAGAAGATATTGATCTGAGTTACAGGATAAAACAAGCTGGTTTTGAAAACTGGTATTTCGCAGGATCACCAATCATTCATTTTAAAGGTGAAAGTTTAAAGAAGTGGTCTGCAGATCATGTAAAGGTTTTCTATGAAGCAATGATCGTCTTTGTAAAAAGACATTATCATGGTAGCGGTGCAGGAGTGCTGAAACTTTTTCTGATCAGTGGGATTCGGGCTAAGTCAGTTATTTCACTAATCAAGGGATCAATATCCGGTAAGAAATTAGAAAAGAGCCAGGCAGCAAAGAATGTAGCAGTAGTTGGAAGTGAAAAAGATTTTGAAGATTGCCGAAAAATATATCTCAACAATCAGATATCCTTTTATCTGTTCAGTTGCGACCATTCTTTGCTACAGAAGTTTTGCATCAGCCACCAAATAGAGCAGATATTCTTTAGTTCATCAACTATCAACTACAAAGATGCGATTTCGTTTATGATGCAATTCGGAACTGATTATACGTATCGCTTTTATGCAAGCAACAGCAATAGTATTGTTGGTAGTGATTCAAAATCAAGTAAAGGTGAGGCTTTGGCTACCCGTTAATTGTCGCTTCATCTGATGCATTCTCTACTTAAGTTTATCCTTCAGTTTTATTAGCTTCGTACATTCTAAATGCAACTATGGCGATATTCGAGATCTCACTTCCAAGATCGGTAGGCAAAGCACTTGGACTTCCAGAAAAAAGTGCTAGAAGGCAGCAGATCAGGGTTTTGAAGATGTTATTACGTAAAGCAAGGTTTACAGAGTTTGGACAGAAGTATCGGTTTGATGAGATACTGATGACAAAAGATCCTTCAAAGAAATTTCAGGAACTGGTTCCCACATATAACTACTCAAAGATCTACAAGGATTGGTGGTACAAATCCGTAGAAGGTTCTCCTGATGTATGTTGGCCGGGAAAAATCAAATATTATGCACTCAGCAGTGGAACAAGTGAAGCTGCCAGTAAATATATTCCTATCACCAAAGAATTGCTGAAAGGCAATAAAATGGTGATGATCAAACAACTACTTACCCTCAGAAATTATTAAGACCTTCCTGTAAAATCAATTGGAAAAAGCTGGCTCACTTTAGGGGGAAGTACAGATCTTCAAAAGAATATGGACTATTATGCAGGTGATCTGAGTGGTATTACTGCTAAGAAAGCTCCGTTCTGGTTTCAGCCGTTTTATAAGCCTGGTAAAAAAATTGCCAAACAAAAAGATTGGAACAAAAAATTAGAAGAGATTGTTGCTAAAGCACCTGAGTGGGATATTGGTTTTATAGTTGGTGTTCCTGCATGGATACAGATGTGTATGGAAATGGTGGTGCAACGTTACAAGCTTAAAAACATTCATGAGATCTGGCCCAACCTTGCATTTTTCGTTCATGGTGGAGTAAGCTTCGAGCCTTATAAAAAAGGTTTTGAAAAACTCCTTGGCAAACCACTCATTTATATCGAGACCTATCTAGCTAGTGAAGGTTTTATTGCTTATCAGGATCGTCAAGATGCAAAGGGCATGAGACTGGTAACCAACGAACATATCTTTTTTGAATTCGTTCCTTTTGATGATAAGAATTTTGATGCTGATGGTGAGTTGATAGAAAATCCACAAGTTTGCTTGATTGATGAACTGGAGGAAGGAAAAGATTATGCAATTCTACTTAGCACTTCTTCAGGAGCCTGGAGATACCTGATCGGTGACACAATTCGTTTGGTAGATAGAGAACGTAACGAGATCATTATTACAGGAAGAACAAAACATTTCCTTAGCCTTGTTGGTGAACACCTGAGTGTTGACAACATGAACAAAGCCATCAAGCTCGTGAGTGAAGAGATGAACATCTGTATTCCCGAATACACAGTTGTGGGTGAGCCTCATGAAAATTTCTTCGCACATCATTGGTATGTTGCCTGCAATGAGGCTGTAGATGCTGACGCATTGAAAATAAAAATAGATGCAAAATTGTGTGAGTTGAACGACGACTATGCCGTAGAACGAAAGAGTGCTTTAAAGGATGTTTTTCTTGATGTTCTTGTTGAAGATAAGTTCATGGGCTTTATGGAGGCGAAAGGAAAAGTTGGTGGACAACATAAGTTTCCTCGTGTGTTAAAAGGAAAGATGCTGGAAGATTGGAACAAGTACCTTAAAGGAGAACTTGTATAAATAAGTATATTAGCTGAATAACAACTTTAGATGATTGCTGCCCTGCTGAAAGGAATTGCTTTAGGTTTCATGCTGAGTATTTCAGTTGGCCCTGTCATCTTCTCCATTATCAAGCAAAGTATTAATAACGGTTATAAGGGTGGTTTTGCTTTTATTGTTGGGGTTAGTACAAGTGATATTACACTCGTTATCATCAGCCAGCTCTTCACAGAACTTTTTCGCAGCTTACTTGATTACAAAACACAAATTGGAGTGGGTGGAAGTATTCTGCTGATCATACTCGGTTTGTATGTATTCTTCTTTAAAAAGGTAAGTGTAAACCAAGAGGGGGTCCATGAAATAAAAATGCGAAAGCGAGACATGTTGAGAACTGCCATCTCCGGTTTCTTTATGAACACATTAAATCCAAGTGTAATTGCTTTTTGGTTATTGATAGCAACTTCTGTGGTTGATCTTTCAATCAACTATCGTATTGTAATGTTTACCACTTGCCTTGTTTTTGTTCTGGCAGGAGATATCGCCAAAGTTTTATTGGCAGGAAGATTAAGAAAAAAACTTACTCCTCATAATATCCACCTAATCAACAAGCTTTCCGGAGTTATACTAGTCGGTTTTGGTATTGCCCTGATCATAGGAACATTATTCTACGGCGATAAATTGAATTGATCTGATGAAACTAAAGGCTAAGAAAAGATCAAAGGCCCGTACGTTTTGGAAGTGGACAAAACGAATACTCTTATTCATGTTCATTTCATCAACGCTGTATTTGATACTCTGTAAATGGTTGATGCCGCCAATTACAATAACACAACTAACCAACTCTTTTAGTTATGGATTAAAAAGAGAGTACGTTCAGTGGGAACAGATCTCGCCCAACGTAAAACTTGCAGCAATAGCAAGTGAAGACCAGATGTTTTTAGAGCATAGTGGAATTGATTGGGCTGCCATTGAAAAAAGCTTTGAAGAGCCAAAGAGCAAAAAGAAGAAACGAAAGCGAATCAAGGGTGGAGGGGCAAGCACTATATCTCAACAAACAGCAAAGAATGTTTTCCTGTGGCAGGGTAGTGGAATCGTTTCAAGATATATCAGGAAAGCCCCGGAGTTTTATTTCACCAAGCTGATCGAATGGACGTGGAGTAAAAATCGAATTCTGGAAGTGTATCTTAATACGATTGAAATGGGTCCTGGCATTTTCGGGATTGAAGCTGCCGCAAAAGTATACTATAAAAAGTCGGCTAGGGATCTTACAAAAGCTGAGGCTGCTGCTATAATTGCTTGTTTGCCTAATCCCCAAAAATATACAGTAGTACCTCAAAGTAGATGGGTAAGATGGAAAAGTAGTTTTATCCTTCGGCAGATGAACAACATCCAGGATGATGCAGATATTCAGGGTCTGATCAAGTGATCAACAGCTTTTACTGCGGTTTGTAATCTCTCCTCATAAGAACCGGAAATTTCTATCCATGGTGTCGACTGGTTTATCATCAACTCTTTGTACATCCGATACAATTCTTTTCTAGGTTGTTCATCTGGATATTCTCTAAGTTCATCATAAGCCCAGGGAAGATCAATATCACAAAGCAGGTACAGATCGTAATTACGTTCAACGATCTGGTCTAAGATAAACTGGTGGCATTTCTGAAAAACAAATTCGCACCAAACTTGCATTACATACATATTGGTGTCAATAAAGATGAGCTCTGTGGAAGTTTGTTGAACGGTTTCATCTTCCAACTTTAGTTGACCTTTTGCTACTGTAAGCAAATCTTCATAGGAATATTCCTTTCCATACTCATTCAGGTAAGCTCTTGCATATTCTGCACACCATACAGTATTATAGTGAGCCGCCAACTGTTCACACAAAGTGCTTTTCCCTGTTGATTCCGGACCTATAACAACTACTTTCTTCATTTTACTCCTTTAACGATCATCTTTTTCCATGTTACATATCCCATCCATGCAAGCATGAGGAACAACACATACATTACTGTGAACAACATTAACCCTTTATAAAAGTTGAGTGGAATTGCAACGATGTTGGAGAATACCCAGGCAATCCAATTCTCGATCTTTCGTTTTGCCATCCACCACATTGCTGTTACTGCAGAGCCAGATACCAATGAGTCCAAAATAGGCGTGTTGCTGTTGGTGAAATAATTTAACACGAGAAAAATTACTCCCCAGAACAAAACAAAAAATCCGATTCCAACTGACAGCTCTCGTTTATCGCACCAGCTAATAGGATATGCAAGTTGATCTGAGTTTTTCTTTTGCACCCAGTTATACCATCCATAAATGCTCATTAGAAAATAATAGATATTTAAACTTGCATCTGCATATAGTGGTGGATCGGTTTGAAAGAAATAAACGTAAGCGGCAAGTAAAACACCAATTATACCCGTAGGATAAACAAGCACATTATTCTTCCTGGCATACCACACGCTGGCAACTTGAGTTACAGTACTTACCCATTCTTGCCAACCTGTTTCTTTAATGTTTCTGACAAATGTTTGCCACATATCCTGAATGGTCATAAAGTGAAGTTATGTGGATTTGACTTTAGCTGTGCATCAGGCAAGTGCAATAAAAAGAGGTCGTCCCAATGCTAATTGGGACGATTTTCTTTTTAAAGGGCAATCAGTTATTAAATTTTATTTAATTTATAAAAAAGCCAGGCTTAAGCAGCCACTTTCTTTCTCAGATTGTGTGCTAATGCCAGTAAACCGGTTTCAACAGCTACTTTATTGATTCCTCTTAACATAAACCGCTTAAAATTGTGGTTGTGTTTCAGATTTGCGA
>JANPIB010000116.1:0-5088 GCA_031424775.1 Chitinophagales bacterium
GGACAACAAACGACATCAACAGAATGATCAAGAATATAAGTTTCGAAACTTTCCGTGGTGGTGCTGAAACTTACTGGCAGTCTACTGCTGATGGTGATATCTACTTTGATAATGTAAGCTATACAGCGATTCAATAATATTAATCGGAATAAATTGAAAAGAGGCAAAGTGAATTTGCCTCTTTTTTTATGTTTAAGTGAACAAATTTCTTATTCCATGGATAAACATTGTTGTGCTACAGTAAATTTGAAGCATGTCTTTACCTAAAATAGAAATACACTTCAACAAGAAAAAGCTCCTGCGACACATACTTATCTGTAGTGTATTTGTGACCATTGGGGTATATATGTTAGTGTACAAAACGGATGACTATATGTCTTTTCATGGATTACTTATTCCTTTGAAGTGGCTTGGGATTATTGGAATCACTTTCTTTGGACTCATTCTCCTGTTCATCCTGAAAAAACTATTTGGAAACGATCCGGCTTTGATAATAGATGACCTTGGATTAGAAGATAATTCCAGCTCGTTTTCTTCAGGTCATCTGCTTTGGAGTGATATCAAATCAGTTTCTGTACTTGAAATGAGAAGACAGAAAATGATCCTGTTGCAATTGAGTGATGCTGAAAAACACATCAACAGCCAAAGCAACTTATTTAAACGATTATTACTTCGATTTAACAGCAAAGCTTTTGGTGGGCATTTTAGTATATCAGCAAATGGATTGGATATAGATGTGGAGGAATTGTATGGGATATTGAATAGCAGGATTAACAATTATAAACAATCTTCAAATACTGCTTATTGAATGTTTAAGCTATTCCAACTATCAATTACCCCTCTCGTATTTTTTGTGCTATCAGCACAAGCCTGTAATGGACAAAATAATTATCCATCTAAGAAAAGCATTCAAAAAATATTCAGATCAAGTATCAAACAAGTATCAAAAAGGAAAGTACAAGTCGGAAATAATGCATGGACGACTTGCAATAAAGACAGCACCTTTTTTAAAAGCGATACAATTGTATTTACTAATTCTACTCTGGAGAAATGCTGTGCAACAATACAATGGACTTTCTATAGGAAGCAGTCGTTTGTACAAAATGCGGGACAGACTTGTTCAGAGCCTTCAAGTGCCACAGTTACAAATGTTGATGACTTTTATACAATAGATCTTGTTGAAGACGGTAAATACGTATTCATGGAGATTAGTAATAAGGCAAGAAATATAATCAGGTTTAGAGTCATTAGCGTAAACAACGAAAGTAGAAGTATCAAATTACTACGCATTTAACACGACCACTTCATAAATTGTAATCGATGCACAAAGTTCCGAACGTACAAGTGAGTGACACAACAGACGATGCCACAAAGAACAACAGCTCACTAACTAAATAAAAAAAGAGGCAAATCATTTTGCCCCCTTTCATTTTATACTGATCCAGTTTATTGTGCCAATGCGATCCTCAACTGTAAGCCTGCTCTTGTATTAACAATCGGTGCAGAAGTAGAAACATAAGGTGTTACTCTTCTCTGATCGAAGAACAACTTCAGGTTAAGCCTGTTGTTGAGTACATAATCTATGGAAGGTTGGATGGTGATCACTTTCTGTCCACCAGTACTGTAAGCATTTGTTTGATCCAGTCGGCTGTTACTTTGAGCATCATCTCTCATAGAAAGATCAAGACGGAAGTTCAGATCATTCTCCAGCTTCTTGTCTTTCATGAACGGCAGCTTGAACGGCAGCTTAAGATTCTTGGTTCTGTAACTAAAGCCCACGGTCCACTCAGTAGAGTTAAGTTCACTCAACTGGTAATCGATCAGACTTAAGCTCAGCTGGCGGCTCTTACGATATTCAGCCCTGATGTTCATCTGGCTGGTAGTAGTAACATCAATACCGAGTAATGGTGCAAATTGTTCCTGTATCGTAATGTTCGGTACAAGGAAATAAGGAACATAGTTGCCACTGATGCTATCTACAAAACCCGGTGCTGCATAATAGAATGGATCACGGAAAAGCAATGCACTTGTGAATTGATTCATGCTAAGGTTACCTGTGTATCCATGTGTGATGCTGATGGTGCTGAAGGTTTTAGCCAAAGCAGGGATTTTAGTCAGCCCTGTGTAAGTCAATTTCCAATTCGGACGAGGCATAATGCCACGGAATGGATTTGACTTGATGTTTGGATTAGACTGTTTCAGCAACGCAACATCATTAGGACTCTTACCTGTATATGCAGCGATGAAAGCAGGGATCAACACATCCTGCGAGTAACGTCCGTAGCCTTTTGCATACCCTGTAGGATCAAGCTGACTACCTGATTGTTTCCAATACGGATTTTGATCTGCTACACGACGAGAAATGATCTGCCTGTAATCCTGGAACTTTTTGAAGGTCTCAGATATCTCGTTCGGATTAAACTTCTCGAACAAGGTTTTGAAAGCAACATAACTCACGTTGAACCCACCTGCAGATAATGGATTGTTGTGTGTAAGCCGACCTGGTGTTGTTCCGCTCAATGTGTCTTTATATAACTCTGAGTAGTTTTTGCTAAAGCTCTTCTCTACATTCAAATCGATCAGGAATTCATTGATCGGTTCTATCTGTGCTGTTAAAGTGAACTTCTGCTCAAAACGTTGTTGATATAAGAAGTTGAATTCTTTGCTTCGTGTGATCAAACCTTTTGCAGCTTGTCTGTTCAGCCAGGCAGTATCAGGTTGCTTTCCGAAAACATAATCCAATCCTGGAGCCATCGTTTTCCAATTCTGGCCAAGGAACCTTGTACTATCCATATAACCCGGAATACGGCTGTTGTAATTTTCTGAGTAGTTGATAGAAGTTCTCTTAACCATCGTAAGGAACTTACCCGTTGTTTTCATAAATCCACTCAATTCAAGAGGCTGATTATTCTTAGCAATCTTCGCAGCTCTTTTTTGTTCTCTCCATTTAGCCAAAGCATCTTTTCTTGCTTTACCGGTTTTACCTTTAATGGCTTCTGCCCTGCTCGGCACATCAGGAATGCCGGTGTTTTGCTTCACCTCTTCTTTCTTCTTCTTACCATTTACATCTTTAGTGGCTTTTTGTTTTTGTTTTGGCTGAGATGGCATTTCTATAGCCCTCAACCATCTTGACTTTTGATAAAGCCTGGTAAAATCAAATTCACCATTTATGCTGTTGTCCTGGCTGTTTTCTAAAGTATTACCGAGGTCAATTGCTAAACGGCTTGCCCCGATCCAACTATACACTGTAGTATAACTATAACGAGCCGTGATCCAATCTGTGAGTGGAAGCTTACCTAATGGCAAAGTATAAGTGGCTACTGCTTTTTGATTATACAGTGTGTTTCTTCCACCATTCCAGAAGTTGGTCTGCACTGTATCCTTTTTTGCTTTGGTATCTATTCTTCCGTAAGGTTCATCAATTCTTGCATTATTGATAGCAGAGAAATCGATGTTGAGTGAACGTGAAAGATCCCAACGCAGATTATATAAACGATCGAAGGTGAAATACTTATCATAAGTGGTATCAACCCTGTCAATTTTTCCGTCGGAGATAATACGAGGTACAAACTCACCAAACTGCCTGTTTACATCAGCCCTGAAGCTTATAAGTGATGGGTTGAGGTTAAAGTTGATGTCCCTTATCAAACCGAGCCAAGGTGTTTTACTCCTGATCTTCTTTAGCGGTTCGATGTACTTGGGACTTGAGTTGTAAGTATAGCCCAGTCCACCTCTGTGTTTCGTTACATCGTTCTTAAGGATGATCGGATTCGTTTGCTCGAACTTGGTGTAAGAATAACTCACATCAAGATTACTGATGCTCCACAACTTCGGAGTGCCTTTAGGCTGAACACGAACGTTGGTGAAGTTGAGTGTTTTGATGGTGGTTTGATCGATGGCAGCACTACGGATAGAATCTTTCTTACCGGAGTAAGTATTCATTTTGTCCTTCAGCTTAATATCAAGATCATAAGGATCGTATTCAGGTGTACGAACGGTTCTGTTGATACTTGCATACACCGGAATAGAAAGTCTTGCCTGCTTAGGCAACAGCTTACCGGCATCAAGGTTTGCAGCAACATCAAACTGGTACATGTTATCTCTTGCTCTTTCATTCACACGCTGTTCAATCGTTCCAAAACCTTTCGTGTAGGTATTACCCGAAACGGTGAGTGTACCAAGATCAGCCAGTTGAACATCAACTCTACCTAAAGCAGCATAGCCACCAGATTCATCTAAGCGAGATAAACGTAATTCGTTGATCCAAACCTCACCTGAAACAGGATCAGAATGTGCATTCTCAATACCAAACAACATTCCTCTTACTTCACCTAGATTTGGATTACCAAATACGCTGTAGGTTTTGTTACCGATCTTTTCACGATATGGTTTCGTTACAGCAAACAGACTTCCGTTTCTTCTTGTTTTTAGATTGATGAGTTCCTGTATATCAAAATCAAGACTATTTAATGTTGGCCATACAGAATCACAGGTAGAAGAGTTATACGTTCCAGGCTTGGTAACTTTCAATGGATACCTGATCTCATAATAGTTACTCAGAAAATCCTGACCAATACGAACAACAGCATATAATTGATCGTTGTCAAGGTTTGCAAAGCCTGAAATTGATTCAGCATGTACAAACATTGAAAGCTTTCCGTACTGACGTAGATCGAGGTTCAACGTTTTGAACACTGCTTTTCCATCACGTGGAGAAAGACCACGAACCTGTAAACTCATCGCTTGCTCATTCTGCAACAGGTTAACATTGTTGTTGCTAAGGAACTGAACCCTTTCAATGCCACAAGGGATTACATAGTTCACCGGGTTCTTACCACTGTTCTCTTCAATATTAACTGCAGAAACCAGTAACGGTGTTGTTGAAGCCGGAGTATATCTACCTAAAGTATCTAATTGATAGTTAAAAGTTCTCCATTGGTTACGAACAAGATCAAGTGTTGCAAAACGCATCACTGCAGAATCTTCAAAATCTGTCATGTACATTCTCATAAAACGGATAGACTTAAAGTCAGGAATACTACCCTGCTTTCTTGTATAACCTTTGATCGGCACACGGAATTGATACCA
>JANPIB010000117.1:0-11394 GCA_031424775.1 Chitinophagales bacterium
CCGATCTGCCTTCCATTAAGTGATCTGGCTTTTAGTTTTTCTGTGGTGTAATAAATTGGCTCAAGAAAAACTTTGCCTTCTGATTTTTCATTACTAAAAACTTCCATCTCAGGATGGACCATCTGTGGTTTACCATTGAAAAAACCGGTTTTCCCATAAATGAGATAGTCTCTTCCCTCCAAAAGAATTTTTTCTACCCAACTAATTCCCTGGAACCAGGCTAACTCCAAAACACCTGTTTCGTCTTCAAAGTGTGCGACAAGTCGTTTACCTCTTCCCACACCGATGGTTTGAAAATCTATGAGCCTTCCTTTGATCTGTATGTAATCAGTTTGGGGTGTTATCTCCCTGATCTTGTTGATGTTGGTTTTATCTACATGGCGGTAAGGAAAGTGTTCTAGTAAATCACCAAAGGTGAATATCTCCAGTTCTTTTCGCAACATATCGCCACGAAGCGGACCAACACCTTTTAGGTATTCGATAGGAGATTCTAATATGGAGGATGTGTGGCTGATGAAACAAATATAGAAAGGAACACGGATGACACGGATTGAACGGATTTATACTGCTGAGAAAAGTTTGGAACGTTGAAGTGAGTGACACAACCAGCGATGCCATGAAAACTGAAGCTGGTGACCCAAAAACTCTCTTCTTCCAACTCTCAGCTATCCATTATTTTTGCCGACTATGGCAAAGGAGATTGTAGTTAGTGGTATTCGTCCGACGGGGTTTTTGCACCTCGGCAATTATTTTGGAGCGATGCGGAATTATGTTCGCATGCAGGATGAATTTGATTGTTTCTTTTTCGTTGCAAACTGGCATGCTCTAACTACACACCCTGATACCAAAGAGCTGAAACAAAGTGTTTACCGTGTGATCG
Source organism: Chitinophagales bacterium (assembly GCA_031424775.1). Classification (GTDB taxonomy): domain Bacteria; phylum Bacteroidota; class Bacteroidia; order Chitinophagales; family Chitinophagaceae; genus JAEZDC01. The sequence continues at coordinate 881 of JANPIB010000117.1, forward strand.
CTGAAAATGTTGCTTGTGGGTTAGATCCTGAGAAAGTGGCTTTGTATGTTCAGAGTGATATTCCTGAAATTGCTGAGCTATACCTCTACCTGAATACGATGGCATATAAAGGTGAATTAGAAAAGACCACCACCTTTAAAGAAAAAGTACGCTTAAACCCCGAGAACATTAATGCAGGATTGCTTACTTATCCTGTATTGATGGCTGCTGATATTCTAATTCATAGAGCAGTGAAAGTTCCAGTGGGTAAAGACCAGGAGCAACATTTGGAAATGGCGAGAAATTTTGCTGAAAGATTTAACCATCGTTATGGTAATGTGTTGCCTTCGCCACATCCCTTCAACTTTGGAAGTGAACTGGTGAAGATCATGAGCCTTGATGGCAATGGAAAGATGAGTAAAAGTGAGAACCAGATGGCTACAATCTATTTGGCTGATGATGACGAGGCTGTGAGAAAAAAGATCATGAAAGCGAAAACAGATCCCGGACCGGCAGAGCCAAATTCTAAGAAGCCGGATTATATTCAGAATCTCTTTACCTTGATGAGTATCGTGAGCGAAGTATCAGTTCGAGAAAAATTCGAAGCTGACTTCAACACCTGTGTGATCCGGTATGGCGATATGAAAAAGCAGTTGGCTGAGGACATGGTGAATTTCATTATACCGATAAGAGAGAAAGCAGCCGAGATTCAGAACAATCCTCAAATGCTTGATAAGATCATTAAAACAGGTGCTGATAAAGCAAGGGTAAGTGCTTCGAAAACACTGGCTGAGGTGAGAAAAGCTATGGTGATGAATTACTAATAAAGCTGCTTTTATAAGATTTGGAGGGATAAAAGGGATGCTCTATGTTTGACCTCCTTAGTAAGTACCGAAAAACTGCAAACTCCCAGATGGCAAAAACAAAGAAACCAAAACATATTGCCGTAGCAGGTAATATTGGAGCAGGTAAGACTACTCTAACTGAAATGTTGAGTAAGCATTACAAGTGGATTCCGCAATTTGAAGATGTGGATCACAATCCTTACCTGATGGATTTCTATGAAGACATGCCTCGCTGGAGCTTTAACCTGCAGATATACTTTCTTAACTCCCGCCTGAACCAATTACTGGAAATTCAACGAGGTACCGAAACGATTATCCAGGACAGAACTATCTATGAAGAAGCCAACATCTTTGCTCCCAACCTGCACGATATGGGTTTGATGAGTAAAAGAGACTTCGAAAATTATTACGGTTTCTTCCAGACGTTGAAGTCAATGGTGCAGCCTCCGGATTTGATGATATTTTTGAAAGCTTCAGTTCCAACACTTGTTGGACAAATTCAGAAAAGAGGAAGAGAGTACGAAGAAAACATTCGTCTGGACTACCTGAAAAAGCTGAACGAGCTGTACAACAAGTGGATCGACAACTACAAAGAAGGTCAGCTGTTAATAATTGATGTTGACAAGAATAAGTTTGGCGAGAACGAAGAACATTTTGGTGAGGTGGTGAATAAAGTTGATGCGATGTTGTTTGGGTTGTTTTGATCATTCGAATAAAATGAAAGAGAGGAATTTAAAGCCTCAGCTCTGGGGCTTTTTTAGTTGTGTGATATTTTCATTGCTTTTAAGTCATCAAACAAAATCGCAAAAACGATACAATGTTTGGGCATTCGGCAAAAATGGAGGTATTAACTTTAATACTAATCCTCCTACAGGCTTCAAATCTAAATCCCCTGACAAAGATCCACCGTACTATCTTTCTTCAATTTGCGACATGTCTGGTGAACTCATGTTCTATACCGATGGATTAACTGTTTACAACAGAGATGGGTTTAAAATGCCGAAATACAATAATTGGTGGCCTTTGGCAGGAAATGTAATGCCGTTAGTTTGTCCCAGACCAGGCAGTGATACATTGTTTTACTTGTTTGCCATAAGTGATGCTGCCAATCCGTACGAATTGCAGGCATTCCCTTTACGTTTGAAAGCTCCGGGTGATCTCGATGAAATGATCTATCCAAGACCTACAGCTCCTAATACGTTTCAAAAGCGACTGAAAAAGAACTGTTCCATGATTGTAGCAGGTACGGCTCATTGTAATCAGAAAGATTACTGGATAAGCACTTATTCAGATCATACACTTTACAGCTTTCTTGTTACTTCTGCTTCAATTAATGAAACACCAGTGATTAGTTCTGTTGCTGAGAATATCATTTTTGATTCAACTGTTAGTCCTGGTCTGAGTAATATGAAGTTTTCTGCAAACGGAGAGAAAGCAGTGGTTCCCAATTTTGATGAAAATAAAGTGGTGGTATTTGATTTTGATAATGCTACAGGAACGTTCAGCAATCCAAGGAGGATCGGTGTAAAAACCGGACTTACAATAGAAGAAGTTGATCTCTCACCAGATGGAAGTAAACTCTATGTTGCTACGAAATACAGTGAGAATGACGGTAGACCGATCACTTATCACGATATCGCTCAAATGGATCTAAATGCAGGAGATGTGGCAGCTGTTGAAAATACTTTTATTCTTCTTACACCGATAGCTGATCTTGAAACTTGTAACAGAGCCACGTGTTTTTTTGTATATCGAACTATTAATGTTGCCCCTGATGGAAGAATGTACATCGGTATGCGTTACGCTACAAGAGAAACCATCCCCATCGATCAAACATTTAGCATTATTGAAGCACCAAATAGTGCAGGAGTAAATTGTCTTTATAAAAAAGCTCAGTTTAATATTGGTACTAAATACCTATTCGGGGGATACAATTATCTGAGATCATCCAGTTACACGCTAAAGGAAAATGGCATCACTGTACAAAAGCAAAATTGTGCTGATAAGCCTGTGAAGTTTGGTGTTTTGTTTACCAGGGTTGATTCAGTAAAATGGGATTTTGGAGATGCGGCATCTGGAATAAACAACACTTCTACATCATTAAATCCTTCACATCAATATCCCAGACCTGGTGCTTATACAGCAAAAGCCGTGATATACAGTAAATGCATTGCAGATACAGCAACTGCTGTTGTAACAATTAAGCCTGACGTTTCGGTGAAGATTCCAACTCAGATAAAGGACTCGTCAATTTGTGTAGGAGATGCTCTTGTTTTAAATGCAAGAGATGGTACTTCAAACACATATCAATGGGAAAATGGATTGATATTAGCAGATCGTACAATCAATGAAGCTGGTCATTATAAAGTGATGATCATGAATGATTGTTCGCTGGATAGCCGAGAGTTCAACGTTACCTACGACCGTTGCCCTTGTGCTATTTACGTTCCTACAGCTTTTACGCCTAATGGCGATGGGTTGAACGATGTGTTTAAGCCATCAACACAATGCTATGCAAAACAATATAAATTCACCGTTTTCAACAGGTTTGGACAAATGATCTTTACCAGTACTGATTATCAGAAAGGCTGGAATGGTTTTGTAGGACCTTATCAGCAAGCCACAGGAACATTCATCTGGACACTTCAGTACCAGGATCCTAATTCGAAGAAAATGAATTTTGAAAAGGGCACCGTTCTGCTGATTCGTTAATGCTGTTCAATTCCGCTGAAGCAAGTATTAACTTAGCTTCTTGAATTCTCCTCAACGATATATTGCTCATTTTGACCTCGACTCTTTTTTTGTGAGTGTCGAGGTGCTTAATAATCCTTCTCTCAAAGGAAAACCAGTAATTGTTGGTGGAAGTCGTGAACGAGGTGTTGTTGCAGCTTGCAGTTACGAATCAAGAAAGTTTGGTGTTCATTCTGCCATGCCAATGGCAACTGCAATGAAGCTTTGTCCTGATGCAATCATTGTTCGAGGAACTCGTGGTGAGTACAGTCGTTACTCTCGTTGGGTAACAGAAATCATTGCTGCAAAAGCTCCAAAATTCCAGAAAGCTTCCATTGATGAATTTTATATCGACCTAACTGGAATGGACACTTTTTTTGATCCTTATCAATGGACAATTGATCTTCGGCAAGAGATCATTGATAAAACTCAGCTACCAATTTCATTTGCACTGGCAGCCAATAAATTCGTAGCTAAGGTTGCAACAGATCAAGCAAAACCGAATGGTTACATCTTTATTCAACCCGGAAAAGAGAAAGACTTTCTTGCTCCCCTATCCGTAAACAAAATCCCAGGTGTTGGTGACTCTACCTTTCAAGTGCTTAAAGCAATGGGCATCGCCACGATAGGAGATATCCTAAAGTTCTCGATTGAAGAGCTGGAACAGCAACTTGGTAAATGGGGAACAGATTTGTGGTATAAAGCTCAGGGAATACATCATGGTGAAGTACATGAGTACCGTGAGGCGAAATCAATCTCAACTGAAAATACTTTTCACGAGAACACCGGCGATCTGGATTTTTTGATGAGTGAACTCGTGAGAATGACAGAGAAAGTTGCTTATGAACTTCGGCAAGATGAGAAACTCGCAGGTTGTTTGGCTGTTAAGATCCGTTATCCTGATTTTGAAACTACTTCAAAGCAGGTATCGATAGATTATACATTTAGAGATGATGAACTGATACCAATAGCTAAAGAACTTTTTAGAAAGCTGTATCGAAAGGGTGAAAAGGTTCGATTGCTTGGCGTGAGGCTTTCTGAACTTACCAATCATGCCATGCAGGCAAATCTGTTTGATGATGCTGAAAAGAAGTCCAACTTGTATAAAGCCATTGACTCCGTAAAAAATAAATATGGAAGAGATTCTTTGCTAAAAGCCAGAACCATCCGTAAGCAGGGTGAAGAGGAGGAGTGATTTTGGAAAGTAAGTAACGAACAGGACTGTTTGAAAATCAATGCAACAGATCAATCAGAAAAAAGTATTGAGAATTACACTTTCAAATTTGATTATTAGCTTTTTCCCTCTATTTTTGCCGTCCTTAAGAATTCAGCCTCGGTGAGATGGATGAGTGGCTGAAATCAGCAGTTTGCTAAACTGCCGTACGGGTTAAACTGTACCGAGGGTTCGAATCCCTCTCTCACCGCAAAACTAGCTTTACATACACATGTAGAGCTTTTTTTATACCTGTTTGTGCCACCCTAGAGCTATTCCAACAGAGTTGTGACTAACTTATTCACTAACCATTTTTTATCACCTAAAAAGCAAGTATGGCAAATACTTTAACTACTAGCCCTTGGCTGTATAGGTCAAAAATCAACTCAAAGGGAATAGCACCTATATATTATTAACTTAGACAACAAGAACAGAATTTGTAATGTTTGGCAAAAAAAACGAATTCGGCAAAAAGCAATATCGCTTTTCACAGGGGAAGCTATTCTGTAAAGATTCTATCGACAACTTTTCATAAACGTCTTATACTCATCCAACTTTTTAAGCGGCTTAACCTTTTTTAATTCTTTACATTCAATGTGACCTTGGTTAACTAGTTCCTTGTAAATTTCCAACGATTCCTTTTCCCTATTTGTATAGGCATAACAAAGTGCCAGATAATATTTGATTTTTAGCTGCTCAGACTTTTTGAAAGTAGATGAGATACTACTTATAACCGCTTCTGCTTCTGCAAACTTACCTTCAGTACATAGAGATTCTAGATAGGCATCTGTGTAGCTGAATTCATTTGAATCAGCTGCATGGGCAGTTTGAAAATAATCAGTAGAAACCAAATTTAATTTTTTCGCCCAACGTCCTTTTAAATAATATAAAAATGCAAAATCTTCATCTGTTGTAAACTCTTCAAGGCTATCAAGATAGTTTTGACCTGCTTTTTTGTTAATCAGACCAAAATCTAATTCTAGTTCAAAGAGATGAAGTTTATCGGTGGTGGTTTTACTCTCAACCCTTACTTTATTTAGCAATACATCACGTTGTTTGATTTTCTTTTGTTCATGGTACAAACTTATGAGGGAAATCACGGGCTCAATAAAGAAGCTATCCTCTGCTGCCTTTAATAAGTACGCTTCAGCCTTTTTGTTTTGCTTTAGTACAACATACATATTACCTAAGATGTCGTAAAAACATTTTGCACATTCGAAACTCTTATAAGTACTATCTAACGCTAAAGCTTTCTCCATATATGAAACAGCTTCTGCAATCTTTTCATTATACCCCAATGATAGTCCAGCATAATAATATGCCATAAGCCAGGTAGGGCTATGGTCAATTGCCTTTCGGAAGTAGATGTTTGCAGAGTCATACTTTTCGGTATTCATCAATAGGATTCCCCTGGTAAGTTCAAGATAAGCTGCACCAGGTTCAAGCACTAAAGCAGAATCAAGCATGCGTACCATTTTCTCCTGGACTTCAGAAGTAATCTCTTCTTCATTCCAAAAGCTGGTCTTATTTATTATGAAGTAGCGTTTGATATTTTGTAAGTGTGCAGTATTAACTAATCTTTTCCCTTCGTTGATCTTGTAGATGAGATCTATTACAGTTAATCCTTCGCTTAGTTTCTCATTACCAATTAGTTTTTGCCCAATCAAAGTTTGATTAACTATTTGCTGAACGTGATTCATTAAAGTTGCTGTGAGATTAAATCTTGCTGTAGATTGTAATGATTCATTATTGCAACTCAATAAAAGACTGTATGCTTTTGTAGCATTTGAAATAGTGGCTGAATCATTTAATATATCCAACGAATGTCTGAACTGTTCATATACTGACCTGCAATCACCAGCTTCAATGTTTGACTGTCCTTTTTCTGTAATCACAGCTACTGTAATGTTGTTGCCTTTATATTGGCTGTAGCGTGACATTGCATTCTCGTCAATACTTGCTATTTTGTTTGAGTACTTACTGGCACCTTCAAATACTGGTTGTTGTTTAAATCCAGTTTCCTGCGACACTTGTAATCCTACATATTGTTCAATCTCGGCAAGTGTAATACTTGAATCTTTATTTAAATCAGCATAGCCACTTAATCCTTTAGTAAGAAAGAAAGAGAACACACCTCTTCCTCCACCCCATTGTCTTCCTTCATAACTCAACTCATCCGGTTGTGCAGAAAGTATCTTTATTTCATTTCGCCATTGCTTACTAAAAGATTCAGCTGTAATTTTTGCTCCGGCAGAACCACCTGCAAGATGTCCTGCACGACATGCATCTGTAACCATATAAAGCCTGATGCCTTTGTCAATCATCTCAGTGTAGATATCACGGAGAAGGTCAATTGCAATCGCTCCACCAGCCACATAGTTGTTCTTTGGTGCATCGTGTGCAAGTAGATAGCCTTTATTAACATCCTTATTTGTTTCTACATCACCATGTCCTGAAAAATAGAATACAATGTTGTCTCCGCTTTTTGATGTTTCGAGTAACCACATCAGCCAGCTGATGATATCGCCGGCTTTTGCTTTTTCATTGCTGAGTAATTTTATGTTGGATGAATCTACCTGCCAGCCTTTATTTGAACTGAGAAAACTTGCAAACTCTTCTGCATCTTTATCTGCATACTCCAGTGAGGGGAGATTTTGATAAGAAGAGATGCCTACAATAAGTGCACGAGTTGTACCTGTAACCTGCTTTTGAGCAGGAATAATGCTTAATCCCCTGGTGGAGTCCTGCCCAATAGAGGTTAAGGCAATTATGATACAGCTTAATGCAATTACGCATCTCATGGTACTAATGTAATACTTGCTACGAGAAGATGAAAACCCTGGGTAATTGCATAATTATTCTCCTAGGTAATTATGTTAAGAATTGTTCTCGAGAAATTTTTTAAGTGAAGTTTTGATGATGTACGTCCAGCCTTCAACAAAGTTCTGGCGGGCAAAGTCATTATTGTCTTGAGGGAAGCTTTCCATCCCTTCATGTGTTAACCTAACCTTTGTTTCCTCTCCTTCGGCAAACAGATCAAACGTAACAACCGAATAACCCTCGTAACCTTCATAAGTCCAGGTGTGCTTTAGTTTCTGCTGAGGAGCAACTTCAATGATCCTACAAAGGTGTAAGTAGCTTTCACCTTTAAAACCTTGACCTGTGAACTGAAATTCAAAACCAACTTCTGGCATAAACTCAGCCAGATCAAAGTACCATTGCTTTATCTTGTCTTTGTTGGTAATAGCATTCCAGACTTGTTCTGCTGTAGCACTAAGTTTTTCTTCAACAATGATTGGCTGAATATTCATGGTAATGATAGTTGGATGTGTAAAATAGAGGTTTACAGCCGAATTGGTTAGTTGAAACAATATCTAGCTCAGCAATAAAAAGAAATCCCTTTCTTAAGTAGAAAGGGATCTTGTTTCCCAAGGTTTAGCAAGCTGAGATATACAACTTAAGCTTTGATGCCTGTAAGTAGAATTTCTTCAGCGGTTTTACGGGTTTTAGCGTCGTCGTTTTTGAGGGTAGGGTCCATCTGGCTCATATTCTCCTGAACCTGGTCCATTTCTTTATTCATCTTTTGAATGTCCATTGTTGATTTGTTGCAAACCTTAGGCTCGTCTCCAGCAATTACTATTATCCTGTTTCCGGTTTTGATCACTTTTATCGGTGCTATAGCAATTGCTTCAGCAACATTAAGGTTAGCAAGTTCTGCTTTCAGTTCAGTCATTACATCTTGTAATTCTTTCATAGCCTGCTCAACTTTTACATCAGACTTGTGCTTTTTGCAGCACTCTTTTTTGCATTTGCTGGTGTCGTCAGATTTAATGGTTGCAGCAGAAGCTTGAACGAAAACGGTTACCATTAAGGCAAGTACGAGTGTTTTGGTTAGGGTGGTTACGCTTTTCATGATTGAGTGTTTATAGTGTTGTAATTTGTTTTGGTATCATTTCGAATCAAATCTACGACGTGTTTCGTATTTAGTTACTTCCTCTCATCCGATTTTGAAACATTTAACATTCATGTTTTTTATTGCTTGTTTGTGAATGTGATACGCAAAACTTGAAAAAAGGTTACGGGTAAAGAATGTAAAGTTGACAAACGGTATCACCTCATGATAAACCATGCTAAAGTGCATTAACAATTCTTGAAACCATTTGAACGATCTCTTTACTTGAGTGTTATCATTGTATGCAACGTCCCTGGAACTTACCTGACCTACCTGTTTACAGTCTAGCTACTTATATAAACCACGCTGTAAACATGAATACCTGTACTTATGTTACAGCAATCAGCATGCAGCCGAAGTTGTTTGCTATTGCCATTTATAACAACACCAAGACTTTGGAAAATGTATTACAGACAGATATAGCCATTCTGCAATACCTCCACCCATCTCAACATGGTTTAGTAAAACTGTTGGGAAAGAAATCGGCTAAGTTGATTGATAAGCAAGCCTATCTACAGAAAAAAGAACTTCTCACTAATTGGCACGACTACCAGGTTTTGAAAGGATGCACAGCATTAGTGTTGTTGCAGAAAATAGATCACCAACAAACAGGAGATCATGTGCTATTCACTTTCGAAGCCCTGAAGTTCAAAAGCTACGATGCAGATGTATTGACCACGTCTATTTTAAGAGAGAAGAAAATTATTTCTGTTTGATGAAAACCATGAAGAAAGCCAACTTTCCTAGTAAAACGTGTGTTGTTTGCAACAGACCGTTTAGCTGGAGAAAGAAATGGGAAAAGGTTTGGGATGATGTGAAATACTGTAGCGATAAATGCAGGGTGAACCAAAACAAAGTAAAAAGTAACAAATGAGGAACTACGTAATAATAGGTGCCGGGAAAGGAATTGGATTAGCCACTGCAAAATTGTTGGCTACTGATAACCAGTTGACCACTGTCGCGAGAAACTTAACGAGTGAACTTGAGGCTTTAAACACCAATTTTTACCAGATTGATGTAGCCAAACAGAACGTGGACTCACTCCAAAATTTGCCTGAAACGATACATGGGTTAGTGTATTGCCCGGGTTCAATTAATCTAAAACCATTCAATCGTTTAAGTCAGCAGGATTTCCTGGATGACCTTCATCAGAATGTGCTGGGAGCTGTAGCAGTAATTCAAAAGCTGCTACCGAATCTTAAAAAGGCTGATGGATCTTCAATTGTTTTGTTCAGTACCGTGGCTGTAAAACTTGGAATGCCATTTCATGCATCAATTGCAGCAGCCAAAGGTGCAGTGGAAGGTTTGGCGAAAAGTCTTGCAGCTGAATTGGCAGCTTCAAAGATCAGGGTGAATGTGATCGCTCCTTCTTTAACTGATACTGCCTTGGCATCTCAACTATTAAGCTCACCGGAGAAACGAGAAGCTGCTGCGAAGCGTCATCCATTACAAAGAACAGGCACAGCAAATGAGATGGCGAAAATGGTTGCATTTCTATTAAATGAAGATAATAACTGGATAACCGGACAAATAATTGGTGTTGATGGTGGAATGGGAAGCCTGAAGGTATGACCGGCTTTCTGTTGATTCATGTCTAGAACGTACAAGTGAGTGACACAACGAAAGTTAAATAGTACTACCTCAGCCGGAAGCAAATCTTCTCTCCTTATTTTTACCGGAAATTGAAAAGATGGAAGTTGTCGCTAAAGGAACGATCTCCGGTACACATTTGCAACAGTTCAAAAATATTGTTGGAGACCCGTATGTGTTGTACGATGAAGAGTCGCTGAAACAT
>JANPIB010000118.1:0-8241 GCA_031424775.1 Chitinophagales bacterium
ACTCAGCGTTGCAAACTTAGCTGGAGTGATATCTAAAGTCAGTCCTCCAACAATAGCAGGAGAGAAGGCTATGTTTTTATTAGAGTGCTTCACTTCAATTTGTCCGCCATTGTCATAGTCATCAATAAACTCTGAAAACGTCTTGATCTTGGTCTGACTAAATGCAATATTCCCTTCAACATTCAGCCACGATGCAAAATGTTTTGCAACCTGTAGTTCAATTCCTCTGCGATAACTATTCGGAACGTTTAACCTTGTATAAGCCCCGACATCATTGATCTTACCTGTAAGTACCAACTGATCTTTGTAGATCATGTAGTAAAGGTTAGCAGCAAATGAAAAGCCTACGACCTTTCTTTCAACACCAGCTTCAAAGTCATGTAGCTTTTCAGGGTTGGGCTGAGTAGTTGCACCAGCTTCAAAATCATCCCTGTTGGGCTCTTTTTGTCCTAACGCATAACTGATGTAAGCCTGCCACCCTCTTTTAGAATACGTAAGTCCTGCTTTCGGATTGAAGAAATCAAACTTTCTATCAATACTCAACTTTGGATTGTCTCTAAATCCGCCAGTTCTATAATCAACATGCCTGAACTGAGCATCAGCAAACAACTCAAGATTCGCTGCAATTCGTTGCTGCCATTTGGCGTAGATGTTTGCATCTTTTTTTAAAGCAGGTAAGCGATACCACTCATGATCTTTCGGTATTCCGATTTCAGCCCAAATTACTCTTCCAAAATGCGAACCATCATAAGTGTTCCATCCTCCTCCGATAGTTACTTCAGTTCCGGGTTTCTTGTATTGAATAGATGCGAGTTGCCCATAAAAAGAATTATCTAACCAAAGCTGTCGAATAAGATCTGTCTTTGTGATTGTTGTACTTCCCATCGTCACATTTGGTAATCCATAATTGCTGAACTTGTTTTGCCTTCTGTATTGTTCATAATAACCATCTCCATTCACAAGGAATACCGCTGTGCTAAATGACCAGTTTTTATTGATACTGTGATTAAAGAAAAGTTGATAATGATCCTGCTGGTAATTATCAGTTTGATTATCGTAGGGTGTTCCCGGTTTCTCCGTTCCAGCTGGATTGAAAGTTCTGTTATCAGCTAAAGTAGTAGAATCAATTCCATACCATGATTGGTATGTTATTTCTGTTCCGGTAAAGATGTTTAACCGAAGTGTTGAACGTTTGGTGATGTAGGCTCCTGAGATATATGCAGATTTCAGATCGCTTGAAGCTCTCTCTACATAACCATCACTCGAGATTTTACTGATCCTTGCATCAACTGTAAAATGATTACTGATTAAACCAGTTCCGGCTTTCACGGTATGTTTCCAGGTGTTGAAAGATCCAAAGCTGTTGTTTACTTCAGCATATGACTTCTCCTGGAAATCAGTTGTGCTAAGATTGATCGTTGCTCCGAAAGCTCCTGCACCATTTGAAGAAGTTCCCACACCTCTTTGAATTTGTATGGAGTTGAGTGATGATGCAAAATCCGGCAAGTCAACAAAGAAAGTACCCTGGCTTTCAGCATCGTTATACGGAATACCGTTGAGCGTTACATTAATACGAGATGCATCACTTCCCCTAATTCTAATACCTGTATAACCCACTCCATTTCCTGCATCAGAATTCACCACAACAGAAGGTGTTTGGTTAAGCAGGAAAGGAATATCCTGACCAACATTATTCTTTGCCAACTCTTCTTTTGAAAGTGTTTGTTTGGCAAAAGGTGATCTTTCTCCAGCTCTAGTTGCCTTGATCTCCAGAGGCTCAAGAAAAAGTGTGGATTCAGCTAGCTCAACCTCGACAATAGTTTTTGCAGATGAAACTGCTACGCTTATTTTTTTGGATTGGTAGCCTACATGCTTCACGATCAGTTCATAATAACCTTCTTTTTTGATGTTCGTGAATTCGAAACGACCGTTTGGTCCGGTAAGTTGATTAGTTAGCTCCTGATTACCTTGTTTCAGGATAATGGTAGCTCCCTCTACAAGAATTTTGTTTGAGCTAACGGTACCTTTAATTGAAAATTGTGCGTTCGAAGCATACAGAATGCATAAAGCCATGATTGTTCCCAAGATCTGTTTCATAATCTGTTTTGATCGGTTAAATTGGGAACAGGGAAAAGTGCTAAGAAGAGGAGTGTTTACCTTCCCTTACGCAGGAATTACCCTGTTCAGGTTCTACGGGTATCATCTCAGCCTCCAATCATAAATCGGAAGCACCCCGAGGAATGCAACAAAAATAGAAAAGAATGATTAAAGCTGTAACCTTTTACGATATTATTCGTTCAACTGTCACAAAATCTGCAATTATGAAAAAGATTTTACTTGCTTTTGCTATGGTCATTGGCTTTTCGGCTTTTGCTCAAACAACGATACATGATGCTAATGCAGAGGTTAGAAACGTTTCCGGATTTAAAGGAGTCAATGTTTCTAGTGCGATTGACCTCTATATATCGCAAGGTTCGGTGGAGGCCGTAGCTGTTAGTGCTTCAGAAACCAAAGTGCGTGATAAGATTGTCACCGAAGTAAAAGACGGTATCCTGCATATTTACGTGGATAACAAGAAATTTGATTGGCATACTTTCAATGGTGATAAAAAGATGAAAGCATACGTAACGGTTAAAGAAATCAATAGGTTACAAGGTTCAGGAGCAAGCAACATCAAGGTTGCAGGCACATTAAGAGCAGCCAATCTTAAGCTGGATCTCTCTGGTGCAACTGATTTTGAGGGTAATGTTGAAGCTGATAATATTCAGATCCAGGCGAGTGGTGCCTCCGACATCAAAATTAGCGGCAAAGCTGACCAGGCAAAGATCGAAATGAGTGGAGCTTCAGATTTTAAGGGATATGATTTCACCGTCAACTACTGCAAAGCAGAAGTTTCCGGTGCTGGTGATGTTCAAATCACGGTGAGCAAAGAGTTAGATGCACAGGCAAGTGGAGCAAGTTCAATCAAATACAAAGGCGATGCAATCGTAAAAAGAAGCGATAGCAGCGGAGCATCAAGCATAAAAAAGAAAGCTTAACAAAAAATGATTTGGCTTGTAAGTATCGCAACGCTACATTTGCCACCCAAACAATTCAAAAAGGCAGTGCCGAAAGGCATAAAACTTATGACTTGAATGTCTTTTAGAACGTTTTGGATATCGCGAAGTAGAGCAGCGGTAGCTCGTCGGGCTCATAACCCGAAGGTCGCTGGTTCGATCCCAGCCTTCGCAACTAAAAACTAGAAATCCCGCATCTGGCGGGATTTTTTGTTTGTTCTCGTGGGAGTCGCTGAATTCCCAGAACTTTATTTATCATCAATCGAACTTCGGTTCAGCGTTTTCTACTTGATAATATGAAAGCTGGCTTTGTAAACATATTCGGCAAACCCAATGCAGGCAAAAGCACTTTGTTAAATGCTTTGTTGGGTGAAAAACTGGCGATCGTTTCGCCAAAGGTGCAAACTACCAGGCACCGTATCAAAGGGTTTCTAAACAAGCCGGGTGAGTACCAGATCGTCTTTTCAGACACTCCAGGAATTATTGGCGAAACAAAGTACAAGCTTCACGAGAAAATGATGAGCAATGTAAAAGGTGCTCTTGAAGATGCTGACGTGGCTTTATTGATCGTAGATGCTAATGAGAATTTTGAAGAAGTGGAAGCTATCTTTCAGCAGTTGAGGTTGAAGGTTCCGGCTATACTGGTTCTGAATAAGATAGATGAGGCGGGAAATGGAAAGATCGCAACAGCAGAAGCTTTCTTTGAAGGGAAGCCTTACATAAAAAAACTGGTAAAGATTTCAGCTTTGCAGCAACACCATTTAGATAAACTGTTGAAAGCAATTATAGAATTCTTACCTGAAGGGGTTCCGTTTTATAATGAAGATGATCTGAGTGATCTGCCAACAAAATTCTTTGTGTCAGAGATCATTCGTGAAAAGGTGTACCAGCTTTTTGCAGATGAGATTCCTTACCACACTGCCGTACTGGTAAATGAGTTTAAAGAGAAGCAAACGCTTATAAAAATACAGGCTGATATCATTGTTCAAAGAGAAACACAGAAGGCGATCATTATTGGTGATAAAGGAAAAATGATCAGGCAGATTGGTATGATAGCAAGGGAAGAAATTGAAAAGTTCCTGGGTCAAAAGGTATTTCTTGAATTGTTTGTGAAGGTGAGACCTAAATGGCGAGACAACGAAACTCAGTTGAAGGAGTATGGATATCATTAGAAGTACGAGGTACGGAATTGGAAGTAAGAGATAAGAAGTACGAGATACGAATAAGAAGTACAGTGCTGGCTTGCTCAATAATGATAAGAACGTTTAAGTGAGTGACACAACAGAAGCCAAATAGAAGTTTTGCAGTTGGTTAAATAAAAAATATCATGGGATTTACAGTAGCAATAGTTGGAAGACCGAATGTTGGTAAGAGCACCTTCTTTAATCGTATGCTGGAGCAACGCAAAGCGATCGTAGAAGACACTCCTGGAGTGACGAGAGACAGGCAGTACGGTGTTGCCGATTGGAATGGCAAATCATTCAACGTGATTGATACCGGTGGATTTGTTCCGGATACGATAGATGTTTTTGAAACAGAAATTAGAAAACAGGTTCGTATTGCTATTGATGAAGCAGATGCAATAATCTTCATGACAGATGTAATGGTTGGCGTTGCCGATTTGGATGAATCAATGGCTGATCTGCTTAGACGTTCTACTAAGCCGGTTTTCCTGGTGGTGAACAAGGTTGATAACCATGAAAGATCGTTGGAAGCAGCAGAGTTTTACTCGCTGGGTTTTGAGCATCTTTTCTTAGTAAGTAGTATCAGCGGAAGTGGAACAGGTGATTTGCTTGATGCAATTACAGCACTGATTCCTGAAAAGGATTCTGATGAGGTAACAGATGAAAATGCATTGCCAAAATTTGCGATTATTGGTCAGCCTAATGTTGGTAAATCTTCTTTATTGAATGCACTGATTGGGCAGGAAAGAACGATAGTGAGTGAGATAGCAGGAACAACAAGAGATACCATTCACACACATTACAACCTCTTTCAAAAGGAGTTTATTTTAATCGACACTGCCGGATTACGTAAGAAAAACAAAGAGAAAGATGATGTTGAGTTTTACTCTGTGATTCGTGCAGTAAGGGCAATGGATGAAGCTGATGTTTGTTTATTGGTACTTGATGCTGAAAAAGGTATCACTGCACAGGATGTAAACATCTTTAGTCTTGCAGCAAGAAAAGGAAAAGGAATTGTAGTGCTGGTGAATAAGTGGGATACTGTAGAAAAGGAAACCAACACAGCACGTGATTATGAAAAGCGTTTGAAAGAAAAGATCGCACCGTTTAATGATGTGCATGTTCTTTTTATCTCTGTTAAAGAGAAGATGAGAATCTTCAAAGCAATTGAAATTGGTTTGGAGGTTTATGAAAATAAAAAGAAGCGAATCCCAACTTCTCAGCTGAACGATGTTTTACTAAAAGCAATTGAATCATATCATGCACCAGTAGTGAGAGGTCATTCAATAAAGATCAAGTTCGTTACACAGCTGCCAACGCATGTACCTTCTTTTGCTTTCTTCACGAATTTTCCTGACGATATTAAAATGCCGTACAGAAATTACCTGGAGAATCAACTGCGAGAGAACTTTGATTTTAAAGGCATTCCCATCAGGATATTCTTTAGAAAGAAGTAATGAAGCACACTCCCAGTTTATGTAAGTAGTTGAAATTTCACTAAGAGTTTCGTGGGATTTTTATTTTGCAATTCGTTCCTTTAGTTGAGCAATTCTTGCTTTATACAACTTAAGTTCCTTATTGGTTTGTTTGATGAAGCTGTTATCTTCCAGTTTGCCAATTACCTTATTCATCTCTTCGTTGGTATCGTAGACCAGCTTCCTAAATTTGCTTTGATAATCCTTTGCTCTTGCCTCATAAATGCCTTTTGCCATCCATTCTTTTGCAGAAGCTGCAATGGTAAACCATGTATTCAGTGTTTCAGCTGATAATGTGTTTGCATCAGTTCCTGTGATCTCGAATAAAGAACTTAAGGCATGTTGCTGCTTTTGCTGGGGATATTCAACACCTTCGTTTATGTAGTATTGATGCAAACCATCCCACGAAGTGATAATGCCATCTTTCACATTATTCTTTAATTGGGTTAGAGAAGTGGAAGGAAGCAGTTGACCTCCGATGTTCAGCCATTTGCTTCTTTGTTCCAGCGTTGACAATTGACTCTTCAAATCGGCCATGGAAGAAATATCCCGCTGCTCTATCAGGTTCAGTAATTCATTAACACCATAGAATATGATCAACTCTTCAAATAGGTGATACGCCTGAGGAACTTTCAGCAACAGCACCTTTCTTTTAGAACATTCAAATTCTTCGGCACATATCTCTAGTTTATTTACAACATCCTTTTTACTTGTAAGAAGTTGCTTGCCGATTGAATATAATTCTTCTTCTGAATGCTTTTTAGTGGAGTCACTTTGCTTTAAATAAGCTCTTGCAGTCTGGCGTTCGAACATTTTCCTGCTATCGAACATTTCGTTCACCGTATCTGGAGCAAGAAAATCATATTCTATTGTTTGAATTTTCTCTTGTCTTTTATCACGGTCAATGTACTTCCAACTGTTCCTTGCAAGTGCATACATGTTATACATGAACCAATAGCCCGGCATAACGATCAGCTGATCATGCGTTACATCGTTGCTTACAAGCGAGAAAGGAATAGAAATATCCAGTTCTGCAGGATAATCACCTTTCGCCAAAATTGTAAAGCTGGCAAACTTTGAATTGTGTTTAAGGCTTACACATAAGCCTGGCCAAAAACCTCTTCCGGCAACTATTTCACCATCAGGACTTCTCGAGTTGTGATTCGAGCCAATTGTTGCACCAGCAGCGATATTACTTTGCCCCATTACCACTGCCGCACATAAGAATGAGTTGTTATGATGCTGCTCATGTGCAGGAAAAATCATTGAGTTCAATACTTCGCAACATGAGATTGTAGAGTTATTGCCAAGATAAGAGTTGATCAGTCTTGCTCCATATTTCAACTGGCTGTGCGAGGCCATAACGAAACGAACAGCCTTCACACCGTAGAAGGCTCGGCAGCCATCATTCATTATTCCATTCACCAACTCACAACCTTCACCGATCTGTGTTTTACCTTCTTTGCCTGAGTTGATGGTGAGGTTCTTTAGTTTGTTTGCTCCTTTAATATAAGCATCACTACCGATCCAGACATCTTTGACGATAGCCGTATTCTTGATCACTGTTCTGTCGCCAACCTTTCCATAATAACCTCTCTTTTTATTGAACCTGGCTTCAGTAAACTCTTTGAACTTTTCCATTAAAGCATCATCATCCCTGTACTTACTCCACAAATAAGCATCGCCTGGTAACATTCCATTAAAAGGAAGAATACTTCTGCCACCGTTCTCATTACTTATCTCTAACCAGATACGTATGGCTTCATCTTCACCCTCTTTCAAAATACCATTTCCAAATTTTGCATGATTGGTGGTGGTGAGTTCATTCACATTTACTATGATCACCTCATCACCTAAAATATAATGCGACAAATAGTTTACATTATCTATGCAAACATTATCTCCAAAGTCTGAACTGATGATCGTCGAGTTGTATAATCCTACCGGAACTTTCAGGTCACTGAACTCAAGATAAAAAGGCTCCAGCTTTCCGATTCTTATCAATCCATAGAACTTACAGTTCTTCACCAATTCAGGGTTAAAAGCGTTTGACACAAGTATCTGGTTCCAATCGTCGCTGGTGTTCCTGTTTCTCACTAAAACTTCTATTTCATAAGCCGTGAGCTTTCTATGCACCACACCATTACGGTTCTGCATATTCCGCAAGTAATATTCATCCTGTCCTTCTTCTAAATGTTCAGGAGCCACAAAGCCATAACCAAGACTCTTCAACTCACTTTTCTTAATGATATTTCCTTCCATAGCAATATTTATGAGACCGGCGATAGAATATTAATTAGCTTCTGTTGTGTCACTCACTTGTACGTTCAGAACTGTATTCAGCAGTTGAAACGTTAATGGTGAATCGTGAATGGTTCAAGTTCAACCGTTGACCGTTAATCGGCAAATGTGATCATCCAATTTCAAATTTCAAACATCCATCACTTTCACGTCTCACATTCTCACTATTCCACCGTTACTGACTTCGCCAAATTCCTTGGCATATCAACATTATAACCTTTTGCC
>JANPIB010000119.1:0-15282 GCA_031424775.1 Chitinophagales bacterium
CACAGCATGAATTAGATATTGCATTATTGGATGGATGCAAAATGCAATGGCTGGCTGCTCCAAAAGAAATTATTGGTGAAAATGGAAAAGTAAAGGCTCTCGTTTGTGCGGTAATGAAACTTGGTGCTCCGGATGCTTCAGGAAAGCCTGCACCAGAACCAACCGGTGAAACGATCACTTTAGAAGTTGATATGGTGATAAAAGCAACAGGTCAAAATCCATTTGCCGCTTTGGTTAATGAGATGCAGTTAAATAACAACAGAGGCAAGATTGAAGTAAGTAATAAATCTATCACTAATATTAAAGGTGTATTTGCAGGTGGTGATTGTGTAAATGGTGGAAGAGAAGTTGTTGATGCAGTACAAGCAGGTAAGGATGGAGCAAAAGCTATTTTAGAGTATTTAACCTCAGACATTAACGGGCATAAACTGCACAACCTGACTAATCTAAAACCAGGGGAACCTGTTGCGGTAGAACAAAAGATGTCGGAGAAATAATCGGCATAAATTAATAACTCTTAATTCAATTCTCATGGCTGATATATCCTGTAATTTTCTAGGAATCAAATCTCCTAATCCATTCTGGTTAGCAAGTGCCCCTCCTACTGATAAAAAATATAATGTATTAAAAGCTTTTGAAGCAGGCTGGGGTGGTGTGGTTTGGAAAACATTAGGGAGCCAGGTAAAGAATGTTTCATCTCGTTATTCTGCAGTGAATTTTAATAACACAAGGATGATGGGTTTTAATAACATTGAACTCATCAGCGACAGACCTCTTGCCATTAACCTTCAGGAAATTGCAGAGTGTGTGAGATTATTCCCTGACAGGGCAATGATTGTTTCACTAATGGCAGATAATGATAAAAAGAGCTGGCATGAACTCATCGCTAAAGCGGAAGATACCGGTGCTCATGGCTTTGAACTCAACTTTGGTTGTCCTCATGGAATGACTGAAAGAGGAATGGGTGCTTCTGTTGGACAAGATCCAGAAATCGCAAAAATGGTAGTAGAATGGGTGATGGAAAAAGCAACAATTCCGGTTATCACTAAGCTTACTCCTAATGTGCATTCTGTAGTACCAACAGGTAAAGCTGTTGTTGAGGCTGGTACAAATGCGTTGTCACTAATCAATACAATACAATCAGTAACAGGAATTGATCTGGATACTTTTGTTCCTAATCCTTATGTCGCAGGGAAGTCGGTGTTTGGTGGTTATTGTGGTCCTGCTGTGAAGCCAATTGCATTAAAATTCTTAACGACCATTAGCCAGAATGAAGTAACAAGAAAAGTTCCGGTGAGTGGCATTGGTGGTATCAGCACATGGAAAGATGCTGTTGAGTTTATGTTATTGGGTTGTACTTCAGTACAAGTTTGTACTGCAGCAATGAAACATGGATTTAGAATAGTTGAAGATATGTGTGAAGGCATGAACAACTGGATGGATGAAAAAGGATTTAAAACCATCTATGATTTCATCGGCAAGTCAGTACCAACAATGACGAAATGGGAAGAACTGGATATCAACTATCATCATATAGCCAAGATCAACCAGGACAAATGTATCCACTGTGGCTTGTGTTTTATAGCTTGTGACGATACATCACACCAATCCATTAATCTTAACTACGGAAATCCTTATAACACCTACACCATTAAAGAAGAAGAGTGTGTTGGATGTAACTTATGCCAATTGGTTTGCCCTGTTGAAGATTGCATTACAATGGAAGAGCATCGTGTGGCTCCTGAATATTTGAACTGGATCGAATTTCAGAAAAAAGGTTTGGCATTAAATGATCACTAATCTACCTCCTGCAGCTATTGATGTTTGTACATGAGGAATACCATTGTAATAAAGATAATTATTTGCCACGGATATCTGAATCATTATTTTTTGAAATCTGAATATCTTGTCACCCACTTTATAAGAAAAGCCCCTCGTAGAAACGAAGGGCGTCCTAAAATTTGTGCATTCCTAATGCACATGAGAAGACTTTAACCAGTACTCACTCCTCTGATATCCATTTTTTAAAAAATGGTGCTGTTTCCTGGCTTACAATAATCTGATGGTTAAGGTTTGGAAAGCTGAGGTTAACCTCAAGCTTCACTTTTTCAAAACTCCGATAGCTCTTGATACAATTAATATTCACTAAGTATTTTCTGTTTACCCTGAAGAACATTCGATCATCCAGTTCATTCTCCAGCTGCATCAGGTTCTTGGCACACAAGTATTTTTTCAATTCCAAATCCATCACAATTACCAGCGTGCCTTCCCTGTAAATAAAGGCCACATCCTCAACCCTTAATGCAACATTCTCTTCACCTCGCTTTACGATCAGCCTTGATTTTTTTCGAGGCATGCTTATGATTTGCTCCTCCATATTCCGATCTTTTAATCCTATCTCCATGTTGAAAGTGAAAATAGCATTGGCATATATTAATCCTCCTTGCTTTATTTCTAGGGTTTAACTACTGAAACATGAAATTCTGGTAGTGAATAACGTAGATTTTAAAGCTTTGTATGCATATTGCTTTTAAAGCCACGAATCCAGTTTAGGATAAGTGGCTTTTCAAAAGGATGATTGCATACTACTATAGCAATTTTTACATGAGGACTCGTAAATACAAGAGTTGATATTTATTTGCGGCTTATGACAAAAAGGATAATTAGTCAACGGTACTGCGGTGGGCTTTGAATCGAGATAAATAGTAGCAG
This sequence comes from Chitinophagales bacterium, assembly GCA_031424775.1. GTDB lineage: Bacteria > Bacteroidota > Bacteroidia > Chitinophagales > Chitinophagaceae > JAEZDC01. The sequence goes on from JANPIB010000119.1 coordinate 2,713, forward strand.
CCATTACAGATTTCATCCATTCTATTGTACCCAGGAAATGACAAATTGTTCATCCTCAACAACAAAAACATTTAAATTTAATCCTTTCTAATTAATTGTTCTGGTAAATTCTCAGGGTGTTGATACCTGTCGTTCACATAACTGCTTACATTTTAAACCCATAATTGTAACCTTTTAGGCGCATGAGCGGTGATTGCGATGTCAGCTTTGTAAGAAAAAGGTCTTAAAAATCGCTCTAGATTGATATATTTATTGTTCAAATCTCAATACAATTGCTACCTGATATGAAAAGAGTTTTACTCCTTGCTTCTTATGTTCTCTGCGGTATTTTGCAAATTACTGCACTGAAAGCTCAAAATTCCAGCAAAAAACAGCTTACTACAGACATTTCATTGCAGGCTTTGGAAAAAAAGTATCTCCATACACCAATCTTCACGACCATTCAAAATGGAGAAGTGTTTTTGCAGAGAGACATGAGCGAATACCTTGGAGCTACCGTTTTCAAAAACAGAAGTATTGTTCCCCCAGACCAGGATTTTGGTGATGATCATAACAGCCAGCAATTAGCGAACTTTCTTAATCGACCACATCCAAGTGTAGCCACTTTGACAAACTATTTCCACGATGCTGCTACAGAGTTTAGTGTACCTGCCAACTTGTTAATGGCAACTGCACAAGTACAAAGTAATTGGACACAGGTATCGGAATCCATGTATGGCTCCTGGGGTATTATGGGAATTATTGAGAATCCGTTCACTAGACAAATAAGTGAAGCCGCAACCCTGTTGAATGTATCTAACGATGCAATACAAAATGATGCTAAAACAAATATAAGGGCTGCAGCCGCATTATTAAAACAGTACCAGGGAAATAAGATAGCCTCGAAGCCTGAAGACTGGTTTGATGCTATGAAATCACTTACCGGACTTACAGATGAGTCAATGAGAACTTCCTTGGCTTTACGAATTTATGATGTACTAAAGAAAGGAAATAAAAGCATTACGCTTTGGGGAGAGATCATCAATCTGTCAACAAATAGTATCAGTTTACCAAAAGCGGTTACTGAACCTGATGTAAATACAGCTGCAAGAACAACAGCGGTAGACTATCCAAATGCAGTATCCAATTTTACGACTTGTAATTATAACAATCGTCCTTCCGGAAGTGTGATCAAGTACTACTTCATTCATTACGTTGCCACAGGAACTTATCAGGGAGCGATCAGCTGGTTTAAAAACTGTACTTCTCAAGTAAGTGCTCATTATGTTATCAGGAATAATGATGGTGAGGTGAGCCAGGTAGTTCCAGAAGATCAGAGAGCCTGGTCACAAGGGGTTACCAGTTATAATGACTTGGGAATTGGCGTTGAACACGAGGTACTGGCATCTAACTTAGCTATGTGGGATAGCGATCCAATGTTAACAGCTGCAGCAAATCTTTGCATCAATGTTTGTAACCGAAGAGCCATTCCTAAAACACGAAGAGTGAACAACGGAGATCCGGGAATTTATGGTCACAGTGATGTAAGAGCTACCGATTGTCCTAACATGACACCTGCCAGATGGACCAACTTCCTAAACCGGTTAAATACAGTTAGCGTTTCTGCGCCTACACTTTATAGTATATCAAATGCTGGCACAGCTACACAGGTTACAGCAACCTGGAAGGCTAACATTGAGCCGACATTGGTGGGATACCGACTCTACTATGCTACTAATGATGCACTGACCAACTGGGCTTTAGCAGCAAACGAAACAACACTAACTGCTGCCACTACATCTGTTACATTGAATGCATCACAATTTGTGATTCCGCCAACGCAGGATGTTTATCATTTTAGACTAACAGCCGTGGTAAGCAATGGAGCTAATCCTGTTGTAGAAAGCAGTGGTAGCGATATCTATTCAAGATCATCAAACACAAGTGGCCCTACGGTACTGATAGTTGATGGATTTGATAGAACTGCCGGCTCGTACACAGCATCTACTCACTCTTTTGTAACGAGTTATTTTAAATCATTACGAAACAAAGCAAACCTACAGGTAAGCAGTGTTGCTAATGAAAAAGTAGAAGACGGCACTTTCCAGCTGAGCAACTACAATATTGTTGTTTGGTTTGTGGGTGATGAATCTAGTGCAAACGTGGTTTTATCTACCGCAGAAAAGAATGCAATAACAGCATATCTCAATGGTGGAGGGAAACTATTCATCACAGGCTCTGAGATTGCTTACAATATAGGAAGAGCAGCAGCCTCAGGTTATGATCTTGCTTTTATGAACAACTATTTGAAGTCAAACTATATAGGAGATGGCTCATCATCTTTTACTCCAGCTTCCGGAGTTAGTGGCTCTCCTTTTGCAGGTATCACTATTCCATTTGGGATTGTTTATCCAGAAGATTTTCCGGATGCAGTTTCACCGGTGAACAGCTCTGTGAGTATAATGAGTTACAGCGTATCTCCTAATCTTGCAGGCGTTGCTTACACAGGAACGTTTGGCTCAGGAACAACGCCAGGGGCTTTAGTGTATCTATCTTATACTTTAGAAACAGCTGCTGATTCTACAATGGTTTTGGCAGTTGGTAAAACACTCGACTACTTCGGATTAACAACGTTTACTATTGCTACCGCAAATGATGATGCTGCTACAGCTCAAACTGCGTCAGCAAAACGCATCAATGTTTTAAGCAATGATTATAGTAATGGTGTAGCAATAAATCCTGCGAGCCTGGTAATCGTAACACAACCAACAAACGGAACTGTTACGAAAGATAATAGTGGAAACGTAACTTATATTTCTAATGCTGGCTTTACAGGAAATGATAGTTATCAGTACAAAGTACAAAATGTAAACGGACAACTTTCCAATGCAGCAACAGTAAGTTTAGTTGTGGTGGCAACATCTGCATGTAATCCTACAGCACCTGAGGTACAAGACCTCGTACCAAAAAGAGATCTAAGAGGTTCATGGGTTTCTACGGTGTCTAACATTGACTGGCCATCTTCAAGAACACTTACTACTGCTCAGCAACAAACTGAGTTGATTAAAATATTAGACACTTTAAAAAGAACAGGCTTTAATACCGTTTACTTACAGGTAAGACCAGAATGTGATGCTTTGTATGCATCTACAATTGAACCATGGTCATACTGGTTAACGAATTCACAAGGCACTGCACCTAATCCAGCCTGGGATCCGTTGGCTTTTGCAGTTGCAGAAGCACACGCAAGAGGTATGGAATTACATGCCTGGTTAAATCCGTACAGAGCAAAACAGAGTACACCAACTTTGGCTGCAAATCATGTGGCTATATTAAACCCAAGCTGGACGTTTACCGTTGGCACCTTAACGATGTTAGATCCGGGTTTGCCACAGGTAAGAACGTATCTATCGCAAGTGATAGGTGATATTGCTACACGATACGATATTGATGGAATTCATTTTGATGACTATTTCTATCCTTCAACCGGAATGACTACACAAGACAATACTACTTACGCTAACAATAATCCAACAGCCATTGCTACTATAGATGATTGGAGAAGAAACAATGTTAATCTGCTGATTGCAAAAGTGTACGATACGCTTACTGCTATTAACACGACATATAATCGAAATATCATTTTTGGTGTAAGTCCTTTTGGTATTTGGAAGAGTGGAACTCCAGCCGGAATTACCGGAAACTCTTCTTATAGTGCGATGTATTGTGATCCAATCGCCTGGTTGCAAGCTGGTAAAGTAGATTATGTTGCACCGCAGCTTTATTGGAAGATCACTGGAGCTCAGGATTATGACGCATTAAGTAAATGGTGGAATGACCAGGGACTTGCATACAATCGTTTCATTTATCCTGGTTTAGCTTTATACAAGATGAGTGATGCCAATAACTGGGCTGCAGCTGACATAGAGGCTCAAATTACATTGAATAGAAATCAGCAACACGATCAGGTAAAAGGTCAGATATACTTTAGTACAAAACAATTAATGACTGATGTGAAAGGCATTAAAACATCTTTGCAAAACAATCAACAAAAATACAGATCACTTGTTCCTGCAATGCCATGGAAGGATGCTGTTTGTCCAAATGCACCTATTAACGTAAGACAGGAAGTTGATACCCTACGTTGGAACACTCCTACCGCAGCAGCTGATGGAGATTTGCCAAAGAAGTATGTCGTTTATCGTTTTGCTAGTGCATCCGAAGCCTCTACACATATTCATGATGGTTCTAAAGTCTACGATATCGTTGCAGGCAACAAACTTGGTTTGCCTTTGGCTGATGTTGTTGGCAATTACTTTGTTGTTACGTCTCTTGATAAAAACAATAATGAAAGTGATGGAGCACCAGGTGTAGTATTACCTGTCACAGGTCTGAATCTAGTAGTTGGACTTAACGAAAATAAGGTTGCTATTAATTGGACAACCATCACGGAAATAAATACCAACTATTTTTATGTTGAGCGTAGCACAGATGGAAGTAATTACAAAACGATAGGCACAGTGCAAGCAGCCGGATATAGTAATTCAGAAAAACATTACAACTCTGTTGATCAACTATTAGAAAGCGGAACATATTATTATCGCATTAAAATCATAGATAGAGATGGAAAGATTAGTTATTCTGTGATAAGATCCATTACCTATAAGCAGAAAGCGGATGAAGTGGTGATTGGTCCAAACCCTTTCACTTCTCATTTCACCATCAGGAATGCCAAACAAGTGAAGCAGGTAGATTTATACGATATGTCTGGTAGATTGATCATAACCAGATCTTCTAACGGGCAATCAACTTTATCCATCAGCACAAATAATCTTTCTTCCGGAGTTTACACACTTAAGATCAGCAAAACTGATGGAAGTTTCAGTTTTGTGAAGATGACAAAATAGTTGTTCCAAATAATAAAAAACTAAAAGGCTTTGCATGTGCAAAGCCTTTTAGAGTTAGTAAAGAGTTGGCTGGTGTTAGTAATGCAAAAGGAACAACTGCAGGAAAAAGTATAAACAGGTATTGCAGGAATGAATTAAAGTTTGTTCCTTATTAGCAGCGATACTGCTATACCCGAAATACTTATTGCTATGATGAAACTAACCAACGAAAGAGAAGTACCCGAAGTTATTTCTTACAAAACTACCCGGCAAGCTATTGGAATGCTGGGAATGCTATTGCCTGTAGCTCTATTGCTGGGTGGAATTATACTCGGCTACGACAAAGCAATGCCTTCTATGAGCCATTACTATTACACGTACATGGTAACAGTGTTTACAGGAACTCTTTGTGCTGTTGGACTATTCCTATTTACTTACAAAGGCTTTGGAAAGATTGATGATAGAGCTACTAATTTTGCCGGTATATGTGCATTTGGCATTGCGTTGTTTCCTACAGGAGAACTGCCAGAAACTTTAAAGCATCACAGCATTTACCGAACAGACATCCACTTTCCCAGTGATGTGATACATTATGTATTTGCTGCATTGTTCTTTGTTACGCTTGCATTGATATCTATTTTCCTGTTCACCCAAACGAAAGACAAACAACCGAGCCGGGAGAAAATGGTACGTAACCGTATTTACAAAACTTGTGGTATCCTGATGTTGTTGTTTCTTGCACTGGTGCCAATTACTGCGAAAATAGATTCACTAAATAAATACAATACTACGTTCTGGCTGGAGTTGGCAAGCCTCAGGTCGTTTGGTTTTTCGTGGCTGACCAAAGGTGATCTGATCAAAAAGGACAAAACACCACGACCTGCCGAATACACCATCAAACAACCCAGCGAAAGCAATGTGACTTTACAATAGAGACCGGACACCTTAAACCGATACTCACAATATTTGAGAATAACTATCAATAAAAAAAAGAGCTGCACCTCTGCAGCTCTTTCATAACTTATTACCTAAGATATCTATGGTTTATCCCACCACATTTTTCCGGTGAGATTATCCTGACCTCCGAATTGAGTTTGTACTGCTTGTTGATAATTTGTAGTGTTATTGAATGATTCTTCTGTTGGATACGCTTGCCTTCTTGGAACTGCTTTACCACCTGGACTAACCATATCATTCGGATACCCTGTTCTTCTCCATTCTGCCCATGCTTCGTAGCCGTGCATGAACAAATGTATATAACGTTGTTCCGCTATTTGTTTCAATGCATTAACAGGGTCATAAACTACATTAGGATGAAGCATCATTGTTGATAAGCCTGTGGTGATATTATTATTCCACTGGCGAACAGACATTTCAATTGCCAGGTCATAATTCGTCTTCGCTGCAACATCGCCACCTGGTATCCAACCCAGCTTTGCCGCCTCAGCTTTAGCAAATAATGATTGGGCATAAGTAACAAGATGAATTTGTGCATCTTGTTTCCAGATCGCTGTTCCCATTAAGGAGAAATTGTCTTTATTAATTGCTGCTGTGTTGCCAAATGGTAATCCGATATAATCATTGATATTCTTTGTCCTATCACCATACACAAGGAGCCTTGGATCTGATGTTGGCTTCATCCTATCAACCAAAGTTTTCGACAAAGCCCACCATGTTCTGTTTAGACCAAACACTTGCCCATACCAATAATTTTGATTTGAAGCATCCGGCAAATGTTTAAACACAAGGTTGTCAGTATTAGCCGTCATAACTCCAGCGGTTAGTGCCTTGTTGAATTCTGTATTGCCTTTGGTTGGGTTAACTTTTGACAGTCGCAATGCCATTAACATCCGAATGGTATTTGCCAACTTCTTCCACCTGGTCATATCTCCACCGTAAACAAGATCATTCGAAATATTTCCTGTTACAATCATATTATTGGCATCTTCAAAAGCCTTAAAGAGACTGTCATAGATCACATCCTGCTTATCATATGCCGGTGTAAAGTTTTCCTTGCCTTTTAGTGCATCAGTATAAGGAACATCACCCCATCGATCTGTTATATGCCAAAAGAAATATGATTTAAGAATCTTAGCTACTGCGATCTGATTTGCTACCGGACCTTCATTACCATTATATTTATTAGACGTAAGTACTGTCTGCAAATTCATCAGTGGACCTGAATACAGATCGTAAAAACCGAAGTTTACCTGGTTGTACAAGGAAAGATTTGGATACTCAGTTTCTGATAAGAATTGAGCGTAATACTCTCCTTGTGGTGAACTACTTAATCCCGGTAAAAACAACTCAGCATTTGCAATAAGCTGTGTATTGGAAGCGGTACTGGGAAGGTTTGGATTTACGTTGATGCCGTCCTGGAACTTTGTACAGCTCAGCAGCATCAACATTGATATTGTAATTATTGATAATCGTTTCATTGTTACAGTTTAGAAGTTAATGTTGAGGTTTATTCCGTAAGAACGTACCGTGTTCAATCCACCAGTTTCTAACCAGCTGATAGAATTAGAACCTGCAGATAATTCAGACGGATCGGTGCCTTTTGGTGCTTTCTGCCAGATCATCGCTGGATTTCTTGCAATGAATGCAAGATTCATGCTTTTGAATGGAAGTTTCCCCATCACTTTCTTGCCGAAGCTGTAGCCCAATCGTACTTCTCTTAATTTGATGTATGAAGAACTGTACAACCATTCCTCATACACGTGAGTACCTAGCGTTGTTCTGTAATAGGTTCTCGCATCTACATAAGTGGTAACTACCTGCTTCGTTGTTGCATACATGCCTGTAATCTTTACACCACCTCCATCTACCAAAGCGTCCCGTACGTTCTTTCCATTATCATTCAATGCTGCAGTTTCTTCAGCCATGCCTGTTTTAACTGCCAACATTTTAGACCAGCTGAAGAACTTACCACCAAATTGGTAATCCATCATCACTCCCAAGTCAAAATTTTTGAATCTGAAGTTATTCCTCAGCCCACCTGTATAATCAGGAACAACAGAACCGAAGTCGTAATCTGCATTAGTATATAAAGGCATACTATTCGTTCCTAACAGTATCATACCTGTTGCAGGGTCTCTCTGGTAAGCTTTTCCTATCAAACTACCGAAAGGTTTGCCTACATAAGAGTTTAGGAATGCTGAAACACCTGAATAGGTATTTGCATCAAGTGCATATACGTTTGTTCCGGGATAGAGCTCTTTAACCATGCCCTGGTTGTGAGCAACATTCAAAGCAATTGTCCACAACAAGTTTTTGCTTTGTATTGGTGTTCCGGTAAGACTAATTTCATATCCTTTGTTTTGAATATGCCCTGCATTGATCACGGTAGATGTTACACCACTTGTTCCTGAAACATCGAGATTGAGAATCTGATTCTTGTTGTTCTGAACATAGTATGTAAAATCAATCCCTAACCTGTTTTTAAAGAATCTAAGATCAAGACCCGCTTCAAATGAATTGGCAAATGATGGCTTTATGTCAGGATTAGCCAATCTATCTGGAACTGACAAGGTATTCGTTGTGCCATATACACCACCTACGCCAAATGTTTGCGAGGTTTGATATGGACTGAGATCAGAGCCGGCTTTTGCATAGCTTAATCGAACTTTACCGAAACTGAGATGTCTCCAGTCGATCATTTCACTAAATACAAAGCTGCCTGAGAGGGATGGATACCAATAAGAGTTATTTGTTGTTGGCAGTGTTGATGAATTATCATTCCTGATAGAAGCATCAAGGAAATAAGTGTTCTTATAACCAAACGATGCCATAGCATAAAGGCTCTTTATCTCCTTTCTAAGCAGGTAAGATGAAACGGTTGGTCTGTCAATAGATGCAGCAATATTGTAGAATCCTGGGCTTGATAAACCTCCTTTTGTTGCCATGTACAATTCGCTGTATCGGCGTGAGTATAAATTACCACCACCTGTTACATTCAGGCTCACCTCTTTCCAGTTCTTATTGTATTCAGCAAGTAGTTCATAGTTCATCTCACGATTTTCATATTTACCTATCGCATAGGCTGGAACATATCTTCCACCAAAGGCTTCACGATCTTCAATATTCTGAGTGAACATGTCTCCTCTTGCAAAGCCACTTACTTTAAATCCCTTAGCAAGCATGTATGTTAATCCTATATCACCAAAAAAACGACTACGGTTATCATTGTTCAGATTCTCGTAGGCTTCGAAATATGGATTGTTCCAGTACAAGGCTTTGTAACTGTTCATAACTCCTGCAGTTGAGGGTCTGCTCAGGTTCCATTGCTTAAATGTTCCGTCTGCATATTTATAATCCTTTAGCCTGTTCATGTCTATGTTCCGCTGAAACCACTGAACAAGATATCTTGAACCTCCATCATAACCTTGTGAGGGACGCTGACCTTTGTTATAAGCCATATTGAAATTAGAAGAGAAAACAAGTTTACTAGTAAGATCAAATGATGCACTTAATCCCAGGTTGTTTCTGCGTAACCATGTGTTTGGCTCTACACCTTTAATACGAGTATCGTTAAAACTTATGCGGAAGTTATGATTGGCTCCACCACCTGTTAAGCTGATCCCGTTATTCGATGTAGATCCGGTTTCATAAAAATCCTTTACATTTTTGGGTTGAGGAACAAAAGGAGTGAGCTTTCCAAACTCAGCATCCTGTGGATAGAAACTAAATACTGACCTGGCTAATGTACCATCCATTTTTGGACCCCAGCTTTCATCAACAGACATATCAACATATTTATCTCCACTTGCTAATGTTCTCCATGTTTGACTTGAGCCTCCTCCATACACATCTTGCAAAGGCATAAAGTTGCCAACTCTTTCAATTGAGTAAGCACTGTTAAGTTGTACATCCAGGTTCTTTCCTTTTCTACTTCCTTTCCTGGTAGTGATCATGATCACTCCATACTGTCCTCTTATACCATAAAGTGCAGAGGCAGCAGGACCTTTAAGTACATTTATCGTTTCAATATCTTCCGGGTTAACATCTTGCCCCAGGTTACCAAAATCACCTCCATTTCTACCTGCAAAATTTGCATTGGATATTGGTGTACCATCAACAACGATCAATGGCTCACCAGAACCATTAATAGAATTCACTCCACGAATTTTTATCTTCTGCGTTCCACCCATGCTTGCACCGGAAGAACCTACTACCTGTACACCAGCTATTTTACCTGCCAGTGAACCAAGTACATTCTGCTCCTTGGTTAAAGTGAGGTTTTCTCCTTTCACAGTTTGTGTTGAATAACCAAGCGATCTCTCCTTTCTGCTGATACCTAAGGCTGTTACTACGACACCTTCCAATTCTCCTTTGTCATTTTCTAATGTAACTGTAAGAGTTGTCACATCACCTACAGCAATCTCTTTTGGGGCATAACCAACAAAAGAAAATACCAGTACACTTTTGTCTGTAGTGAGTTTGATAGAAAACTTACCTGTCGCATCAGCAACAACAGAATTGGTTGTTCCTTTCTCTGCTACTGTTGCATTTTCCAGTGAAGTGTTTTGTGAAGAACTGATCGTACCGGTAACGATCTTTCCTTTTTGTGCGAAGATTAGTGCCGGACATAGCATGAAGCAAGCCAGCAGGCGTAACAATCGTCTCATGTGCAATAGTTTTAGTAGTTAGATAGCCAATATATGAACAAAAACGCATAGATTACAATTAAAATTGCAGCATTATGCAGCTTTACCCCTTGATATGCCGCCCTTTGCACAGTTTCGTACCTTAGATAAAACACTCCAATTGAGACCATTCTTACTATGCTACATCTTCTTGGTTTCCTGTTCAGCAGGAAAGAAGTTCTCTAAACACACTCCAGATCTAATTGCAAAGACAATAACTTCTGTAGAGTCTATATACGCAAAAGACAAACGAACAACAGTATTCAATGTAGCCATTCAAGGAAATGTGTTAAAGGGAGAAACCAGTTCCGAAGCAGCAAAAGCTGAATTAATCCGACAGATAGCTGCAACAGGTAGAAACATTGTAGATAGTATAATTGTGCTGCCTTCGGCTGATCTGAACGGCAAAACAAAAGCCCTCGTGAACGTTTCTGTGGCAAACATGAGGGTACACCCAGATCACAAAGCTGAACTTGCCACACAAGCAACGATGGGTACTCCATTAAAGGTGCTAAAAAAACAAAGAGGCTGGTACCTGGTACAAACACCTGACAAATACATAGGTTGGGTTGAAGCCGGTGGTATTCAGGTATTAGATAATGAACTACATGCAAAGTGGAGTAATGCTAACCGTATCATATTTATTGATCCCTATGGAATTGCTTATGCTGATGAAAATGGTATTGAATCGATATCCGACCTGGTGTATGGCGATATAATGATGGAGCAATCAAAAACCAGTAACGGCTTACTCCAGGTATCACTACCAGATGGAAGACAAGCTTATGTAGATGCAAAACAATGCATGAATTTTTCTCAGTGGCAGAAAAGCCGGGAACCTACTACAACCAATCTCGTTTCTGCAGCTAAGAGGCTAATCGGAATTCCATATCTCTGGGGCGGTACATCTTTCAAAGCTGTTGATTGTAGTGGTTTTACCAAGACTGTCTATTTCATGAACGGATTGGTATTACCCAGGGATGCATCTCAGCAAGTAGAATTAGGTATTGAGATCGATACGAGTAATAATTGGCAGCAACTACAACCTGGAGATCTTCTGTTCTTTGGAAGCAGAGCCAACGAAAAACGACCTGAACGTGTAGTGCATGTAGGAATATGGTTGGGAAACAAAGAATTTATTCATGCATCTGGTCTTGTTCAAATTGGCAGCTTTGATCCCTCAGCGGCTAATTATGATGCCAATGAAACTCGACGGTTCCTAAGAGCAAAACGCATCTCTCCTGAAGCAGCACTTTACGATCTGAGAACTACAATAGCCTATTAAGCTTAGGTATAACTTCCTTTAACGCAAGACGTTTGTCTGAAGTATCTCTTGTTTCGATTACCTAAAGGTTTGGAAGCTTCTTATTCATACTCTCCACTAAACAAAAAACTTTAACGTCGTTGTATCTTCATCTCACATATATTCAGCTTTTTAATTCGATCTGATGAGACGACTGTTCACCACAATTCTACTACTTCATATCTGTTGCATTGCACTTGCACAAGTACCAAAAGCTTTATCTTCTGCCGAAATATACCAGGGAATAAAAAAACTGAATGTATTGGGAAGTGTACTGTACGTAGCAGCACACCCCGATGATGAAAACACCAGATTACTGGCCTACCTGGCAAAAGAAAAACAATACCGCACTGGTTATTTAAGTCTTACCAGGGGTGATGGTGGTCAAAACCTGATTGGTGATGAGCAGGGAATTGAATTAGGTTTGATCAGAACACAGGAATTACTCGCAGCCAGAAGAGTGGATGGTGCAGAGCAGTTCTTTAGCCGAGCTTTTGACTTTGGGTTTTCTAAAACCGCGGATGAAACACTTACTGTTTGGGATAAAGAGAAAATTTTGAGTGATGTGGTGTGGGTGATTCGTAAGTTTCAACCTGATGTGATCATTACTCGTTTTCCAGGTGATAGTCGTGCGGGTCACGGACATCACTGGTCGTCTGCATTATTGGCAAACGAAGCTTTCACAGCTGCTGCAGATCCCAATCGTTTTCCTGAGCATTTCCAATATGGTGTTAAGCCCTGGCAGGCGAAACGTATT
>JANPIB010000120.1:0-43851 GCA_031424775.1 Chitinophagales bacterium
ACGATGACTTGCTTTTCTAAAGGCAACAACTCACCACTCACAATTGACGACTCACCATTCACGTCTCCCACCTTCCTGATAATACTTTTTATTCTTGCATGTGTGTACTGAATAAATGGTCCTGTAAATCCATGAAAGTCGATACTCTCTTCAGGATTAAATATCATCTTCTTTTTGGGATCCACTCTGAGCAGGAAGAATTTCAATGCTCCTAAACCAATTGTATAGTAGAGATCTTTTAACTCATCTTCTGTGAAGTCTTTTACTTTCCCAAGATCTTCCGTCTTCTGCCGTGCAATGTTCACCATCTCGTTCACAATATCATCAGCATCAACAACAGTTCCTTCACGACTTTTCATTTTGCCTGTAGGCAATTCCACCATTCCATAACTGAGGTGGTAAATACCATCAGCCGAAGGCAATCCAAGTTTTTGGCAGATCAATTTCAACACCTTCATGTGATAGTTCTGCTCATCACCGATTACATAAATATTCCTTTCTGCTTTAAATTCTTCGTAACGCTGTTCAGCCAAACCGATGTCTTGTGTAATGTATACTGCGGTTCCATCTCTTCTTTGAACAACCTTCTCGTCAAGTCCGTCACTGGTTAGATCGATCCAAACACTACCATCATCTTTCTTGTAGAAAACACCTTTAGCCAAGCCTTTCTCTACTAACCCTTTTCCTAATAGGTAAGTATTGCTTTCATAATACACTTTATCGAAATCGCTACCTATCGTTTTATATGTCTCATCAAATCCTGCATACACCCAGCTGTTCATTTGCTTCCATAATTCAATCACTTCAGGTTTGCCCGCTTCCCAGTCGATCAACATCTGCTGTGCAGCTTTCATGATCGGAGCCTGCTTTTCAGCTTCATCTTTACTCACTCCACTTTGTACTAATTCTTCTACCTCCTTTTTATATTGATCATTGAACTTAACGTAGTAATCACCTACAAAATGATCTCCTTTCGTATTAGATGTATTAGGGTTTGCACCGTTGGCAAAAAGCTGCCATGCGATCATGCTTTTGCAAATGTGTATCCCACGATCATTTACGATGCATGTTTTGGTGATCTCGTAGCCAGTAGCTTTCAGGATTTCTGCTGTACTCCAACCAAGAAAATTATTTCTTAAATGACCAAGATGCAACGGCTTGTTTGTGTTGGGAGAGGAATACTCCACCATCACTTTCTTTCCATTTTTCTCCTGAGTACCGAAAGAATCACTGCCAGATTGTTGCTGCAGGAAACTTATCCAATAAGCATCAACAATACTCAGGTTCAGAAAACCTTTGATCACATTAAAACCGGTGAACAGTTCTTTATTTTGTTGAACCAGGTACTCACCCAATTCCTGTCCTAATGCATCAGGAGATTTCTTCAATTGCTTCACAAAAGCAAACAAAACAACGGTGTAATCCCCTTCAAATTCTGGTTTGGTCTCGTTTACCTGTATATCCTTGTCTTCCAATTGCACAGTGTACAATTGTTGAATTGCCTGTACCGTAACCGATTTTATCGCTGCAACAACACTCATGAGATTTCTAACGTTTGAGCGGCAAAAGTAACAAAATAGGGATGAGGGTTTTAACATAATTCCAGTAGCATCAATTGGATTGCTTCTGTTGCCAAATACCTATTTTCGTCGCCGTTTGTGATAAGCCTTCATCATTATACCAGGAACTTCATATTGGCAGTAGTGGATTTTTTCTATCCACTCTTCAGAAAATTCATGCCATTACAGACTTTTCGCTATGCTGCCTGTGGTGGAGGGAATACGCTGTTCAACATCTTCCTGTTCTATATATTTCATAATTACGTTTACGATAAACAGGTGGTTGACCTGAAATTCTTAGCATTAGAACCCTATACGGCAGCTTTTATCTCAGCTTTTGTGATCACTTTCCCGATTGGCTTTTACCTAAGTATGTTTGTTGTGTTTCCTGGTGCTACTTTGAGGAGACGAGTACAGTTGTTTCGATATTTCCTTGTAGTGATAGCCTGCATTATTTTAAACTACATATTCCTGAAAATATTTGTAGAAGTATTTGGCTGGTACCCAACTCCTTCTCTCATGGTCACAGCAGTAATTGTAGTGGCCTTCAGTTATGTAAGCCAGCGGCATTTTTCTTTTAGTCAGAAAGATCGAACCTGATCTCAACGAACTTCGTAAGTAGCATTATGAAGTGGATAATCTCAGCAGCGTGGATATTTTTATCACTCAATGTTTTTGCACAGAAAGACTCTACGCAGAAGGTAGTATCTCTTAACCTCCACTACGGACAGATTTATGTTCACAGCGTTTCTGTTAGAAATGTAAAAGGAGCGAAACCTTTTCAAGCGGAACTTGAGATTTCAAGACAACGCCTTAGCCAGAAAGTTTTCGAGCAATGTAATTGTTATCCAAAAACCGGTTTCCAGGTCAGCTACATCAACTTTGGAACAAGTATTTTGGGTGAAGGTATTGCTGCTTCTCATTTCCTGGAACCTCAGTACAAATTATCTCAGCGTGTTCAGTTTCGGATAAAGGCTTCAATTGGAGCGATCTATCTTACCAAGCCTTATGATCTGATTAAAAATCCAACGAATAACAGCTACGCAATTCGGCTGAATCCATATTTCAATCTGGGATGGGGTTTTTCATTCAATCTTAATAAGCATCTCAATCTTGGAACGATGGGATTCTTTCATCATACCTCAAATGGCGGAGTTAAAGAACCGAACAGAGGTGTCAACTGGCTAACCGGTGCTTTGAGTTTGCAGTATAGTCCAGTATCTACAAAGCTTCCAACTTTCCGCAGAAGTTATGAGCGTTACTGGAAAGGTAAGCCTCCAAAGTTTGAAGTAGGTATGTTCTATTCACCACACCAGGGTTTTAATTCAAGACAAAGAATAGAAAGAAACTATGTTATCGGAGGATTTGCACAAGCTACAAAGCAAGTAGGCAGGATCAGCGGAATTATTGCTGGAGCAGAAGTATATTACAACAGTTTTGCGCAGCATATTCAACCTTTAAGCAGTGTTACAGTGATTGCTGTGCAGGGTGGTCATGTTTTTCTATTGAATAGAGCTAGTCTTTCCACTCAAATAGGAGTTGACTTACTGAATAAAACGGCTACGAAAACCATCTACTTTACAAGGTGGGCTTTTAGCTATAGGGTTACAGATCATGTTAAGTTAGGGTTATCCTTGAAAGCACAATCAGATTATGCTGACTTCGCTGATGTGAGGATTAGTTATGTGTTTTGATTTAAACCATTATCCACTTTTGCAACCTGACTATGATAAAACAAAAAGCCACCCGAATGAGTGGCTTTCCACTTAATCAATTATTTATTGTACGATCAGTTTCTCAGTGAACCTTCCAGCTTCACTTTCAATGATCACCAGGTAATATCCTTTTGCCAGCTGACTTACCGGCAATTCAATTGTTTCTCCGGCATTGATCACTTGCTTGCTAAAGCTATAAGCGGTTTTGCCACTTACATCCATCAACTTCACATTCACCTGCTTCATTTCTTTGTAAATGCTTAATGTGGTTTTGCTGTTTGCAGGGTTAGGAGATAAGCTGTATAAGCTTCTGTCCTGGTCTATCGTAACCTTAGCAATGGATGAATATTTGAACTTGCCATCTTTGTCAACCTGCTTCAGTCTGTAGTAACTAACTCCCGGGAAAGGTTTCAGATCATTAAATATGTATTGCTGAACACCTGAACCATTTCCACCAGCATTTACAGTTCCAATCAATTCAAAACTTACTCCATCACGGCTTTTCTCTACCTGGAATTCTTTATTATTTACTTCCGAAGCAGTGCTCCATTGTACTTGAACCGTTTTCTCGCCTGTTCTTCTTGCAGTGAAATCCAACCAGCTTACCGGTAAAGTAGAAAGCGATTGTGTACATATTCTCAATCCCCATGCAGCTAAACTTCCTCCATCACCATTGTAATTGTCTTTGATGGTTAAAGTCCATGTACCAGTGCTTGTTTGTCCATTAAAAGCTGATAAAGGTTGAGTAGGAGTGATGGTAAAACCACCAACAGGTGGACAAGGAAACACACCTGTTGAAGCTGCGTCATCAAGATTTAAATTGAAGTCGTTCTCATTATCACAAATCTGATCGAATAATGTAACAGTAGTTGCTGCTGGACTTTTTATTGAAACAGTAAGGTCTGCTATGTAGGTATGTGTTCCAACCAATCCGATCACATCAACATCAGTAATAACACCTCCACTGGCAATAGCCAAAGTAGAAGTAACAGTAGGTGCACCAGAAGCAGAAATAGTTCTAGGAACATTTGTACTTGTAGTATTTGCACAAGAGCTGTTGGCAGTAATGAAGTCGAATGTAGAAGATGTTACAGTACCACAACCATTCGTACAGCTTACTTTCCAATAGTATTTTTTATCTGTTGATAATGCAGTAGGTATTGCATAGCTGTTCGTAGAAATTCCCGCAACAGTTTGTACGTTTTGGGTAAATGCTGAGTTGGTAGCAAGTGTTAGTGTGTAATTTGAAGCTCCACTTACTGCACCCCAACTTAATGTTGGTGTGAAAGACTGAGTGTTAGCACCGTTAGTTGGTGATGAAAGCACAGGAGCTGCAAGTGGTGACACAACAGTAAATGTTACAGTACTTGTTTTTGTAATTGAGCCAGACAGTCCACTGATGTTTAGCGTGTAACTCCCTGCTGCTACAGTTCCGCTAAGGCTTACGTTAACAGGATTTCCTGGTGTAACAGGATTTGTACTGAATACAACTGTTGAACCACCTGGATTTCCAGTTGCCGAAAAGTTGATAGGAGTTACATAACCTGCAAGTGAGGATGTATTTAAAACCACTGTTGGTGTACTGCCTGAACATATAGATGCTGCCGGACTGGCAAAAGCAAAATCCGGAGTAACTGGAGTTTGGATAGTGAAGTTGCTATTTGAAATATCAAAGAAGATATTGCCAACAGCCTTCACTCTTACTCTTGCTGTAGTGCCTAGATTATTAGGCACCTGGATCTGCTCAGAACCATCGTTTGCTGTGTTTGCAGCCAGTACGATCGGGAAAGTGCTGCCACCATCAGTTGAAAGTTCGATAGTTACATTAGAACAGTTAACAGGACTAACTGTTGAAGAGGCAACATTCCAGGTAATGGTTTGGTAATCTCCAACATTCCAGGTGGTTGCTGTGTTTGGAGAAGTTATAGCAAAAGGTCCGGAACCTCCATCTACAGTAACTTTTAGTGATGCACTGTTATTGGCTCCTGCTCCTGCATGGTTATCTCTAACAATGAACTTAAAATTCATATCTCTTGCAACTGATGGAAGTGCTTCCCAAGTGTTAGTAGTTGCACCTGACAAAATCGTAGATAGTATTGGAAATATTCTATTGGTGTTAGAAGAATAAGTTCTTGATCTGAAAAGTGGTCCTTTGGTACTTGTAGACGTTGGAAATGTGTTGGAGCTTCCGGTAACATAATCATTGTATTGCTCCCAGCAATAGCTTAGTACATCACCTGCATTGGCATCTGTAGCACTTCCATTCAATTCAAACGGGGTCGATTTTGGAATAACATAGTTAGCACTTGCCAACGATATTACAGGTATGCTATTAGTTATGTTTGTTATTACTGCACAAGCACCTCCACCATAACTTGCTTTTACATAATCAGTGATCTGCTCAATACTTTTTGCATGAAAATAGTCGTCGCTGTGTAGCTGTACATCTGTTGATCCGGTTATACCTGCATAGCCCATGATCGTTGAGCCACTTCCAGGTTCCATGTTAGCTCCGGTTCCTTCTACGCTGTAAGTGAAAGTGTGGTTAGCACCGAATTGGTGTCCCATCTCGTGTGTCCAGAAGTCAATTACCAGCGGATCTCCCTGAACTGCAGTATGTGCTGTGTATCCACTTCCTTTGTTGCTTGAATTACAAATGCAGCCGATACAACCTGCATTTCCATTTTCATTTCCTGCTGTTACCTTAGCCAGGAAATGCCCGATATCATACATTCCATTACCAATGTAGGAGTCTAATGTAGTTTGAATATCATCATTCCAGGTAAGATCAGAAGTTGGAAATGGATCTGTATTCGCATCAAGAAAAATGGCTGCATCTTCATTAGCAACATAATTCATGTGAACACCAAAATCTCTTTCGTACACACTGTTAGCCCGGTTTAAATCAGTAACTAAAACGGCTAGTACACTGGCTTTTTTTTGTTGATCAGTGATTTCGCTTCCAGTCAAACATGCTACTGCAAATTCCCCGTTTACACCTACAGCAAGCCTGAAAGTTCTCAGCTTACTGTCGTCTGCACCACGAGCTGCTTTTTTCATCTGGTCATGTATAGCTGCAGCTGTTTTACAATCGAAAGAAGTAGAATCTGCTGCCAGCTGGCTACGATTAAAAACTATATGATAACTGTTTAACGCATCAACGGCATTTATATAAATTGGCTTTCTGTCAGCTGAAAGTATTGAAGCATTAAAGCCCTTTGGGCTGATGTCGAAACGAATGGTGGAACCGGGATGAGTGATTCCTGAACCAAGGTAGGTTTTGATCATCGGGAATTTATCTGCCAAGCCCTGCTCCATAACCGGAGATTCAACGATCCTGTATGTCTCAAATATTCCATTTGCTACAGGTACGCTGATGATAAAAGACGATGCAGAAATATCGATAGTACCTTGTTTGGGTGCTCCGAGAACATCTTTTTTCATTTGCTGGAGGTCCAGTTGATAGGTACTGAAAGCTGCAGGTTTGTAGCTTCTTAGGAAAGCATCATGAGCTAGCGCTGAATTAGGAATCGATGTCCAGTTATTGCTGGTTTGGGCGAAAACTTGTGCATTAAGGCTGAGTAGCAACACAGCCAGGAGGGTAGTCTTTAGTCTCATTTAACTCGATTATGTTCAATAAAAGTTATCGAATGTAACAATTAGACGTGGCTGAAAACCAATACCTATGGCAGATAAGTGATTTCTAAGGTGATTTTAAAGAAGCCGAAGATTTGAGATTTGAGGTTTGAGATTTGACATTGCCACTTTTTAACAGCTGCCCAGAGTTCTGAACGATGAAGTGCTTGCGACGCAACAGACGATGCTACGAAGAATGGAAGCTGGTATCAAAGGAAGTACGAAGTAAGAAGTACGAGGTACGGAATAAGCTAGCAGCAACCACCATCCAGCATCCATCATCCAACATCTATCAACTAGCATCCAACATCCAGTCCGACTGTCATTTTAGCACCCAAGTACCTGATGGCATGAAGGTTGAACCACCATGTTGAACTTAAATTCATTAAAATCAAAGGATAATATGGCAAAGATCATTGGGATAGACCTGGGTACTACCAACAGCTGCGTGTCAGTGATGGAAGGTAATGAACCTGTTGTGATTGCAAACGAGGAAGGACGTCGTACCACCCCTTCTGTGGTGGCTTTTTTGAAAAATGGAGAGAGAAAAGTTGGCGATCCGGCTAAAAGACAGGCTATTACCAATCCTCAGAACACCATCACCAGCGTTAAAAGATTCATGGGTCGCAGGTTTGATGAGGTTACAGAAGAAAAGAGCCATTGGAGCTATAAAGTAGCCCAAGGTGACAATAATACAGTCAGAATTGACATAGACGGTCGTTTATACACGCCACAGGAAATTTCGGCAATGGTGCTTCAGAAAATGAAGAAAACAGCTGAAGACTACCTTGGCCACGAGGTTAAAGAAGCTGTGATCACGGTTCCGGCTTACTTTAACGATGCTCAGCGACAGGCTACCAAAGAAGCCGGTGAGATCGCTGGTTTGAATGTTCGCAGAATTGTGAATGAACCTACCGCAGCAGCACTTGCTTACGGTTTGGATAAGAAACATGCCGACCAGAAGATCGCTGTGTTCGACTTAGGTGGAGGTACGTTCGATATCTCGATCCTGGAATTGGGAGATGGAGTGTTCGAAGTAAAATCAACTAACGGAGACACTCACCTTGGTGGTGACGACTTCGATAAAGTGATCATGGATTGGTTAGCCGAAGAGTTTAAGAACGAAGAAGGCATTGATCTTAGAAAAGATCCGATGGCTTTACAGCGTTTGAAAGAATCTTCTGAGAAAGCTAAAGTTGAGTTGAGTTCTGCTAACGAAACTGAGATCAACCTTCCATACATTACAGCAGTTGATGGTGTGCCTAAACACTTAGTAAAGAAATTAACAAGAGCAAAGTTTGAAGCATTGGCTGATAACTTATTACAGAGATGTTTGAAACCTTGTGAAGCTGCATTAAAAGATGCAGGATACAATACTTCTCAAATTGATGAGGTAATTCTTGTAGGTGGTTCAACACGTATTCCTAAAGTACAGGAGATCGTTGAGAAGTTCTTCGGTCGTAAACCTCACAAAGGTGTGAACCCTGATGAGGTAGTAGCTATCGGTGCAGGAATTCAAGGTGCTGTGTTGACTGGTGAGGTGAAAGATGTGTTGTTGCTTGATGTTACTCCACTTACACTTGGTATTGAAACAATGGGTGGTGTGTTAACACCGATGATCCCATCTAACACAACGATCCCAACTAAGAAAACAGAAGTATTCTCTACAGCAAGTGATAACCAACCAGGTGTACAGATACATGTATTGCAGGGTGAACGTTCACTGGCGAAAGACAATAAGAGCTTAGGTGTGTTCAATCTTGATGGATTGCCACCAGCTCCGAGAGGTGTTCCGCAAATTGAAGTAACGTTTGATATTGATGCCAACGGTTTGTTGCATGTTGCAGCAAAAGACAAAGGCACAGGTAAAGAACAAAAGATAAGAATTGAAGCAGGTAGCGGTTTGAGTAAAGAAGAGATCGAAAAGATGAAAGCTGAAGCGAAAGCGAATGAAGCTACTGATAAGGAAGCGAAGGAAAAGATCGAGAAACTGAACCAAGCCGATAGCTTGATCTTTCAGACTGAAAAGCAGATCAAAGAGTTTGGTGATAAGATTCCTGCTGATAAAAAAGCACCGATCGAAAGTGCATTAGAGAAACTGAAAGAGGCTCATAAGAACCAGGATATTGCGGCAGTTGATGCAGCAATGGCTGAGATGAACACTGCATGGACAGCAGCCAGTGAAGAGATTTACAAGGCACAAGCAGAACAGGGTGGTGGTGCACCAACTGATGGAGCTCAGGGGGGAAATCCAGGTGGTCAACAAGCAGGAGGAAATGCCGGAGACCATGTAGAAGATGCACAGTTTGAGGAAGTGAAATAAGAAGTACGAGGTAAGAAATACGGAGTACGATGTCACCCTGAGGTTCTCGAGGGGTGATTAAGATAGGAAAAGCCCTTGCAGAAATGTGAGGGCTTTTTTGTGTTGATAAGAATATTTAAGTGGTTACAACAGAGTAATTAAATTGGAGTATGAAACAAGAAAGTGATAAACAATTTAAAAGAAAAATACTCCAATACAAATATGTAATCTATCCTACATTAACGTTAGTGGTAGGATTGATCATTTGGTTTTTAAAAAACAGATCAAGCGAAACTGCAAGTAGTATTAAAATTAATCCAAATCAACAGCAAACCGCAACTCAAAACACCACAGTCAACGTAAACCTTCCAGAAGATACAGTTAACTCAAAAGAAGAGCCTAAAGTCATAATTGTTTATAAAGATATACCCGAAAAGAGCAAAAGAACGCTAGAAAATCCATCGGCTAAAGTAAAAGCGAAAAACAATATTAGCGGCGGTACTTTTAATGCTCCAGTCAATGTTGGAGATACTTATGTCAACAGTGAAGCAGAGCTAAAGGTAGAAGATAAATTTCGGCTAATGGAGTTGATAAAAGAAGAGATCGGGAAACATGATATTAAGATAAAATGCTTTTCAATGAATATGGCGAATGGTAGCAATGGACATAAACTCTATAAGCAAATTAAGGATTATCTGTTGGAATAAGGGTACCGATATGAGGGAACAAGTACTAGTTTTTATACAGAAGTCCCCGAGGGGGTAGGAATAAACATTACAAATAGTTGCGTAGAGATTACTATCGGTAGATTATAACCGAGCCATTATTATCTTGGCAATTTGATGATTAACTCAATTTTTAAAACTCAAGCCGTTGTTAGTCGCTGACCAAACAACTCAGCAAATTTTCCTAAATTGCATTATGCGTTCGATCAAAGGAGTATTTGATGGTGAAAAGGTTCAGTTGCTGGAAAAAGTAGAGCAACAAAAGCCATGTAAGGTTGTAGTAACCTTTGTTGAAGATGAATCCGACATCGAAAACCTTCGTTCATATCCTGCTGACGAAGCTGCCTTTGAATTCTGGAAAGTAGAGGAAGAAGATATTTACCAGGAATACCTCAAAAAGAAATGAAAACCGGAGATATCGTCTTAATTCCGTTCCCATTCTCAGAACTTACACAAGTAAAAGTTCGCCCAGCTTTAGTTATTACCGAAACTAAGGACAAGTACAAGGGCTTAGTGCTTTGTGCCATCTCTTCTCAAGTGCCAGTTAATCTTTCAACTAGTGAGATTTTGTTAAGACCAACAGTGGTTAACGGATTGAAAGTTCAATCGGTTTTAAAGGTTGATAGAATATTTACTTTGAAAGCCGAGAAGGTTATTGCTAATTTGGGATCATTAAACGTTTCTGAACGTGTAAGTTTTAGAGGAATTTTCCAATCTTTAGTTGAGTAGCTGCAGACTTTAGTCAGTTAATTATAGGCTCACTTTCATTCGCATTCACCCCCTCACATTGTCGCATTAACCACTGAATAAGCAAATAATCCAGCATAGCTTTACACAAAAACGATTGCTATGCAAACAACCAGCACACGTACACAGGGTTTGTTGAAATTATTTGATTATCAAACAGGTTTTTTCGCTAAAGCACTGGATGGTATTTCAGAAGATGATATGCACAATAGGCTGAACACTGAAGCAAATCATCCTGCCTGGCTTGCCGGCTCTTTGGTTAACCAGCGTTTCCAGATGGCTTCAGAAATGAAACATGATGTAAAGCAAACCAAAGCTGAGCTATTCCAGAACCATAAAGGACTACAGGAAGATGAACGTTATCCAACCATCCAGGAATATATTAACGACTGGAATAACATCACACCAATAGCTCGGGAAGCACTGGTTACAATAGACGACCAGAAACTGGACAGCATAATGGATATGGGGGCCTGGAAAATGCCATACTTCGATATGATCAGCTTCAGCATTTACCGTGAAGGCAGCCTTATTGGTCAGATCGCTTTATGGAGAAGATTATTAGGTTATCCGGCACTGAAGTATGATTAAGAGTTTTCAATATTCAGTCAATTCAATCTTTCATTTTGAGTCTCTTACCGTAGGTTTGTCGAAAATTGATAATATGAAAAAGCATCTTTTGCTCGTTTGTAGTATAATACTAATGTCTGCTGCATATAGTCAGCAAATTAAAACGCCTGCACCAAGTCCTACTCAAACTATTAAACAAGATTTTGGTATCGGAAGTATAGAGCTTAGTTATAGTCGTCCAGGTGCTAAAGGAAGAAAAATCGTAGGTGAAATAGTACCTTTTGGAAAAGTTTGGAGAACAGGTGCCAATAGTGCTACTATAATTACATTCAGCGATGATGTAAAGATTGGTGATTCAACTATAAAGGCTGGTAAGTATGGGTTATTGTCTATTCCTGGAGAAAAGGAGTGGACCCTCATCATTACAAAAGACCTTAATGTTAACTCGCCATCCCTTTATAAAAAAGGAAATGATGCAGTTCGTTATACCGCTAAAGTGAATAACCTGAATGATAAAGTAGAAACTTTCACTATGCAGTTTGGCGATATCACTAAAGACAGTATTAAACTTGATCTGATGTGGGAAAAAACAATGGTTAGTTTACCAATCACCACGAACACAGATGTAAAAGTGATGTCTCAAATCGAGAATGCATTTTTCAAAGACAATCGTCCATATTACTCAGCTGCATCTTATTATTACGACAATAATAAAGATATGAAGCAAGCCATGGAGTGGGTAAATAAAGCCATTGAGAGTAATGCTAAGGCTTACTGGCAACATTTGCTTAAAGCAAGAATTGCTTTAAAGCTGAATGATAAGGCTACAGCTAAAGCTAGTGCTGAGAAAACCAGGCAACTTGCTACAGAAGCAAAAAATGAAGATTATATTAGAATGGCGAATGAACTACTAAGTTCTCTCTAAGTATAAAACATCCATTGAACGGCAGAAGTAAATTCCGGATAGGAGTTCTTCTGCCGTTTTTAATGTTGCTACACCATCAATTATTGCTTTCTTACCTTTGCCCATGACTAATACTCAATTCTCTGTTCCGGATATTCTTTCAGCCCTTGATATAGACGCACTTAACGAAATGCAAGAGGCTTCGTTAGAAGCTACTGCTCAGCATGATAATGTGATCATCATCTCAGCCACCGGTTCGGGTAAAACACTTGCCTTTTTGCTGCCGGTTTTGCGATCTATTGTGCCTGAGTTAAAATCAACTCAAGCCATGATCGTTGTTCCATCTAGAGAACTGGCTTTACAGATCGATGATGTATTCAGGAAAATGCGTACAGGTTTAAAGGTGAGTTGCTGTTATGGTGGACATAAACGTGAGATTGAAGAGAATAACCTGTTACAGGCTCCGACTCTGATCATTGGTACACCTGGAAGGCTTGGAGATCATATTCGTCGTGGCAATATCAAAACCGATCTGATACATACATTGGTTTTAGATGAGTTTGATAAATCACTGGAAATGGGCTTTACTGAAGAAGTTTCTTTTGTGGTGAATTCATTAAAAGGAGTGGAGAAACGAATCCTGACCTCAGCAACTGAAGGTGCAGAGATTCCGGAATTTATTGGTGCAACTGATGCATTTAAACTCAACTTTACGAGTGATGAACCTGTAACTGAAGAAGTACTGAGCTATAGAAAAGTGTTATCTCCTGAAATTGATAAGCTGGACTCACTCTTTAAACTGCTTTGTTCTGTTGGTGATCGTTCCAGCATCATCTTCTGCAATCATCGTGATGCTGTTGAAAGAACAAGTACGCTTCTGGCTGACAAAGGCATCACCAACACTTTTTATCATGGGGCAATGGAACAGAATGAAAGAGAAACTGCACTCGCCAAGTTCAGGAATGGCAGTATTAATTTCTTAGTAACGACCGACCTTGCCTCAAGAGGATTAGATGTTCCAAATATCCGTTACGTTATTCATTATCATTTGCCGGCTACAGAAGATGTGTTCACTCACAGAAATGGCAGAACAGCAAGGATGGATGCCAGTGGAACAATTGTATTGATCCTGAACGAAAAAGAAAAGTTGCCAAATTATATTTCACAGCCAGTTGAAGAGATTGATCTATCGGAGCCTTTTCCTTTGCCGGAAAAGCCAAAATGGTCAACCTTGTTTATTAATGCTGGTAAAAAAGACAAGATCAACAAGATTGATATTGTAGGATTCTTAAGCAATAAAGCTGATTTGAAGAAAGAAGATATCGGGCTCATAGAAGTGAAAGACTACTCTTCGTTTGTAGCGGTTCGTAGATCGAAAGCAAGTCATGTGCTGCAATCGGTTAAGGAACAAAAGATGAAAAATAAGAAGGTGAAGGTTGATATAGCTAAATAGATTTATCGTTGCCTGCTATTATAACTAAAATACACCATGTTATTCAAAAAAGACAAAAGCACAATTAGTGTAACAAAAGTGAAACTTAGCAAAGACTATGCTTTTATGTATGAAAATTTTGTCGTTTCAAGTCAACATAAATTACTTCTGTTGCTTGAGCAAACTGACGACGTAATTGACACCTTACAATTTGACCCTCTGGTTTATAAATATGGGTATCCTAATGATGAAGTTAGTCACCCACTTTCACAATATGGGCTTGGCTCTTATGGACTTTTTCAAGTTATTAATTCACCTTGGGTGACGGAACTCAGAGATAATAATCGACAACATGATAGACACACCGACAACTCCTTTAGTAATTACAAACATTATGTAGCTAAGTTTAAAGATGTCACTCTTGAAGTCATTTCTACAGATATTCAAGAAGTACAATTGACAAAATCAGAATTGCATTATTTCTTGGAAGAGCAAATTGACTATCTCTTAAAATAACTTCAGGCGAAACCAGGTTTTGTGTAATTTTTGAACATCACATTTGAGCAAATTTCTGCTTTATTTGTAACAGCGTAAGCGGTGATTGTAATAATGTCAGGAGTGATTGCAAAACGAGGCATAAAGCCGGATTCACAAACTTTTCAGCTTCGAAATCATTCCCTTTGGATCTGCTGCACTGAAAACTGTATTCCCTGCAACAAGTACATCAGCACCAGCAGCTACGATCTCTGGAGCGTTTTCAAGGGTTACACCACCATCTATTTCGATCAGTACATTTTTGCCACTGTCGTAAATCATCTTTTTAAGTTGCCTGATCTTCTGCAACGTATGTTGAATGAACTTCTGACCGCCAAACCCTGGATTCACACTCATCAGGCAAACAAGATCAATGTCGTGGAGAATATCCGATAAACTACTTACCGGAGTATGTGGATTGATGGCAATACCAGCCTTCATTCCCAAACTTTTTATCTGCTGAATATTTCTGTGAAGATGATTGCAGGCTTCAATGTGAACAGTAAGAATGTCTGCCCCTGCTTTTTTGAAAGCTTCGGTAAGTAATTCAGGGGTAAATATCATCAGGTGAACATCACAAACCTTTGTTGTGGCTTTCCTGATCTTCTCAATCACGGGAATACCAAAGCTGATGTTGGGAACAAATTGACCATCCATCACATCTAAGTGAAACCACTCAGCTTCACTTTCGTTAAGCATGGTACATTCTCTTTCAAGATTCAGAAAATCTGCAGCAAGTAGGGAAGGAGCAACAATCGGCATTTCTAATTTGAAATTTGAGATTTGCAATTTAAGAAACTACAATTATTAAGCGTATTAAGTCATATAATCTATCATTGTCAACAATCAACCATCAACCACCAACTGTTTTCCGTCAACTAACCTGTACTCCCAATCTCGTCAAAGCTTCAGATGACTCTTTCAACTGTGGATCAAACCTAAGCGATTGCTGGTACATATTAATAGCATCCTGTGTTCTGCCAAGAGCCTCTAATGATCTTGCCTGGTAATAATAAGCATCAGCATAACTTGGATCAACACTACCAGCAGTCTGGAATATCTTCAAAGCTTCTGGAAATTTCTTTTGGTCAAAATACAGCAATCCTTTCTCTATATAAGCTTCCATGAATTTGTGTTCCTGCGAAATACACCTGTCGAACAACTGCTCAGCCATTTTGGTGTTTCCTTTTCTTGCATGATATATTCCTGCAATAAAATCACACTCAGCTAAAGTGCGGCTGTCAAACATCTGTGTTGCCACAGCATTCACCAAAAGCAAAGCAGTATCGCTTTTTCTTTCAGCATATAAATTAGCTAGATAAAGTTGTGCATCAACAGCAGGATATATATTGATTGATCTGAAATAGGAATAAATAGCCCCGGTAGTGTCTTTAGCTTTTTCCAACAATTGACCTTTTCGCATCCACACGGCATTGTTAGTGCTGTCATTTTTTAAAATAGAGTCAATCTGTGCAATACCTTCTTTAAACATTCCCAGGCTGTCGTAAGCATCAGCAAGCTTTAAACGTAAGCCCACACTGTCGGGAAATTTCTTCAATCTGTTCTCCAGGTCTGTTACATAGCCTGGTAATTCATTGGTTTTACCATTCTCACCAGTTTTTTTATCGTCTTTGCACGAAATGATCAGCAGCACACAACACAAAACAGGAATAAGGAATTTCATGTCGCAAATGTACAGTTAACAGGTTCAGTTGTAACCGTTTTATGACAGTTCAGCTGCAACACTACCTTACTTTTGCAAAAATTTCACCTCCGATGAACAAAGGCTTATCTCTTTTCTTAACGGGCATCTGTATCACAGCAACCACTCTGCTTTCTTTTAAAAATGGAGTAGCAGTTGTTGATGCAGAAGATACTTTACATTATGCCGATGAAAAGCACTTCAAGAACATCCGGCAGTTGACTTTTGGTGGAGATAATGCCGAGGCTTACTGGAGTTTTGATGGAAAGTCGATCGTTTTTCAGAAAACGAATCCAAAGATCGGGTTGAACTGTGATCAGATATTCATCGGTAAAGTTCCTACTCGTCCGCAAGAGATATTTCTCCCAAAAATGGTGAGTAGCGGGAAAGGAAGAACTACTTGTGCTTACTTCATAAAAGACGGTAAGCACATCATCTATGCCTCAACTCATTTAGGTGCTGATACTTGTCCACCATTGCCGGATCGTTCTAAGATGGGTAATCGTTACATCTGGCCTTTGTACGACAGCTATGATATTTTTATGGCTGATACTTCTGGCAAGATCGTAAAACAACTAACCAATGCAAAAGGCTATGATGCAGAAGGCACACTTTCACCAGATGGCAAAAAGATGATCTATTGCAGTGATAAGAACGGTGACCTTGATTTATATGTAATGGATTTGAAAACTAGAAAAGAAAAGCAAGTCACCAACTCACTTGGTTATGATGGAGGTGCCTGGTTCAGTCCTGATGGAAAGAAAATTGTTTGGAGAGCCAGTCGTCCAAAAACAGATGCAGAGATCAAAGATTACAAAGACTTGCTTTCAAAAGGTTTTGTAGCTCCCACCAACATGGAAGTTTTTGTAGCTGATGCTGATGGAAGCAATGCAAAGCAGATCACAAATCTGGGTCAGGCTAATTGGGCTCCGAATTTCACACCTGATGGTAAGCACATTATCTTTTGCAGCAATCATGAGTACAAAAGAGGTTTCCCTTTCAACATGTACCTGATTGACCTTGAAGGAAATGGATTAGAAAAGATCAGTCGGGATAAAGGCTTTGATGCCTTTCCTATGTTTAGTCCGGACGGAAAGAAGATCATTTTTGCCAGCAATAGAAACAACGGAGGTACCCGTGACACCAATTTGTTTATTGCTGATTGGGTGGAGTAATTGAAGTGAAACGTAAGAGTTGAAAAATGAAGTGGCATGAATTGTTCACTTTTCACTTTTGACTTTTGCCTTGCTTTCTCCTCTATCTTTGAATCCACTAACCAAACTATTTACCATGTACCAAGGCTTGCTGCATACACACAATTTCCTCCGCTGGATAATCCTGATTTTTCTTCTATTAAGCATTTTCAGACAAATGACGGCTGGAAATGATCCGTTCGGTAAAAGAGACAAGGCTTTTGGTTTGCCGTTGCTAATTGCTGCTCACCTGACCCTGTTGATTGGTATTTATCAATGGTTTGATGGAGGTTATGGATTAAACCTGATTC
The DNA here is from genome assembly GCA_031424775.1 of Chitinophagales bacterium. Lineage (GTDB taxonomy): Bacteria > Bacteroidota > Bacteroidia > Chitinophagales > Chitinophagaceae > JAEZDC01. The sequence goes on from JANPIB010000120.1 coordinate 17,331, forward strand.
AAGCCAAAGGCTTTGGTGAGGTGATGAAAAATAGTGCTGACCGTTTCTGGGCTGTTGAGCATATTACAGGAATGTTGATCGGGGTTATCTTAATAACAATAGCCTACGGACAAAGAAAAAGTAAGCACACTGCAAGAATTCAACACAAAAGAGCTTTGATATTTTATGTGTTAGCCCTTATCATCATACTTGCTGTGGTTCCTTGGCCGTTCAGGGAAGAATTGGTTAGAAGACCATGGTTCCCCGGAATGCCTGTTCAATAATATTAAGACCTCCCAAACGGGAGGTTTTTTGTTACTTTTAGCAGCAAAACGAGGTTTCTGTACCGCTTTTGTTGTAATTTGGGGTATGCCCGATCAACGAAAATTAGAAGCCGTCATTGAGAAAGAACTTAAAGATCTTTCTGATGAACAGTTGGAAGAGATCGCTTCTTTCGCCAGGTATTTAAGATTGAAATCGTTAAAGAATGGAAAGGAGCAAGCAGAAGCCTTGCAGAAATCTATTAAAGAGTACACTTCCGATATTTCTAGAGAAGAGTTACAGCATCTTGAAGAAGAATTTGCTGGGTATCAAACTGCATTTCCCAAAAAATGAATTACATAGCAGATACAATGGCTATTGTTCTGCTGATTGAAGGCAGACATTTGACAACTCCTGTTCAAAACATATTTTTTGAAGCACTTACAGGAAAACACACAATTCACATTCCAGCCATTGTCTTAATTGAAATTGGTTATTTAAACGAAAAGAAAAGGATTACTGCATCCATTAATGATGTTGAGGGCTTGCCTGCTGAAAATTTCAGAATTTCTAGTATTGATTCTGATGTAATTTCTGCAACGTTTAAGATCAACGATATACCTGAACTTCATGACAGGCTTATTGCTGGTACAGCTAAATACCTGGATTTGCCAATAATAACTAATGATCCGGTAATTGCTAATTCTAAATTCGGAAATACAATTTGGAAGTAATTACTTTTGGTTATGACCTTGAAACGGAACTTCACCTATTGGATCGATAAACGGAAATGGAAATATGTTTTCCTGCTTACGATGCTTGAGCTGTCGGTCTGCTGAATAAAGTTGTTTCAGTACAAGAGTGCGACGCAACAGAAGCTTAATGCTGAACCGGACTTCTGGTTCATAATGTCAAATCTCAAATCTCAAACTTCAAATCTCAAATTCGCCATGCCACATTATTATAAGTTGGGAACCATCCCACATAAACGTCATACGCAATACCGAAAACCGGATGGTAAGTTATATTCAGAACAGCTTTTCTCTACAGAAGGGTTCAGCAACGATTACTCTTTGCTGTACCATGTACATCCTCCAACAACCATTATCGGAACTGACGAGCCGATAGATGTAACCCCGAAGATCGCTGAGGAAAAAATGCTGAAGCATCGAAGCCTGGAGGGTTTTAAAGTAAAGCCTGAGCCGGATTATTTGCAAAGTCGTAAACCGGTTTTGGTGAATAGTGACTGTCATATTGTTTTGGCGGCACCTCAGCAAAGCATGAACGGTTACTTCTTCAAAAACGCTGATGCAGACGAGATGATCTTTGTGCATGAGGGCAGTGGAACATTAAAAACGATGTACGGCGATCTGTCTTTTAGTTATGGAGATTACCTGGTAATTCCGAGAGGAACAATCTATCAAATAGACTTTGCCACAGCAGATAACAGGTTATTCATAGTAGAATCTTTTAGTCCGCTGCGATATCCAAAACGCTACCTAAGCAAATATGGACAGCTGCTGGAGCATTCACCCTATTGCGAAAGAGACATCAGACCACCACAGAACCTGGTTACAATGGACGAAGCTGGAGATTTTGTGATCAAGACAAAGAAGAAAGGTCAGCTATACAGCATTCACTATGGCTTTCATCCGTTTGATGTTGTGGGTTGGGATGGATGTTGCTATCCTTATGCTTTCAGCATTCATGATTTTGAGCCTATAACCGGTAGAGTTCATCAGCCACCACCTGTTCACCAAACTTTTGATGCTCACAATTTCGTAGTGTGCAGTTTTGTACCAAGGTTGTACGATTATCATCCTGACGCAGTTCCGGCTCCTTATAACCACAGCAATATTGATAGTGACGAAGTGCTGTATTATGTTGATGGAGATTTCATGAGCCGAAAAAATGTAACAAGAGGAATGATCACACTTCACCCTGCAGGGATTCCACACGGACCACACCCTGGAGCTGTAGAAAAAAGCATTGGAGCGAAAGAAACAAAGGAATTGGCTGTGATGGTAGATACTTTTCACCCATTGCAGTTAACGGTTGACGCATTAGAAATTGAGAATGAAGGTTATGTAATGAGTTGGGCTGAATAGGACAGTGAGGCAGAAGGGAGATTTGGTGTTTATAAGACGGAATTTGTATATTTAGAAAACGCTAAGCTTAAAACCAAATTGCTATATGATCAAATTCAATGAAATCAAAATCGGCGATTACTTAATGGGTGAGTTTGAAGGAGAAATGTGGGAAGGGGAAGTTAAACGGCTCAGTGCCGAAGAAAAAAAAGTATGTGTGGAAACAGATGTACAGGAATTCTGGTTCTCACCTGAAGAATTGCATCCCATTCCACTTAATGATGAAACTTTAAGAAAGCTGAGCTTTGAAAAAGAAGAGCAGGCTGATGGTACTGTGAAGTACAAGAAAGCTTCATTTAGAATGGTAATTCCTGCTAAAGATGATTTCTCTCATATAGATATCTGGTACAGGGAAGATCGTAGGCATAATCCTGATATACATTATGTACATCAACTGCAGAATGCTCACCTGCAAATGACTAAGATCCATCTAACAAGAGAACCTGTGTAAACTATATTTTCAACTAAGAGCCATCATGAAAGTGATGGCTTTTTTTCTTTTTGCTTAAAATGGCACAATCCTTTCGACAGTAAAGCAAACGAAGGATTATGAATAGGAATGAAGATAAAAAAGTACAGCAGCAGGAGCAGCCAACAGATAATCAGCGTACTGCGGCTGAAGATCAAACTCCTCTAGCTGAACGTGTTTCCGAAACTGGCTTAGACCAGCTCGAAGAGAAAACAGATCGCTACACTCACACAAACGAATCAGAAAGTAACGAAGAAACTCCGTGGAGTCCTGGACAAGCATCATCTTAATCAGTGTAGCGTTCATAAAAAAGAGACGGCAACAGCCGTCTCTTTTAATTATTGATTGATATTTTAATTAAGCAAGTTTCAAAGCAGCAGTTCTCTTAACTACGGAGTTGTAGGTTAGTAAAATGGCTGGCAAGAACAACAGCGTTGCTGTTAAAGCATTTTTGTAAAACGGTAAACCAGCTTCGTAGCTAGCCATCAGTCCCGAAAAATTATTTGGGTAGAGGTTACTAGTATCGATGATCCATGAACCAAAGTTTGAGATGAGGAAGAATACAGTTGGTGCAATAACAGCTCCTAAACCAATTCTGCCGTAGCTTTTTCCTTTCAAAGCCCATCCCAACAAAGTCATTGCTAATAACAAGCTGTAGTTGAAGATCTGGTAAGTGTAAAAGCCTGAGTAAGGGAATAATCCAACATTAAATAGTATTTCTATGATGATGTCGCTGGCAAAAACAGCTATCAGTGGCAGAAAAAAGGATTTGCTTTTATCATTGATCAGCATTCCTGAGAATAAGCTGATAGCAATCACAGGAGAAAATCCAGACCAGCTAAGGTTTGGTCCGAAAAAGAATTTGCATAAAGTAGTGGTAGCGATAAGTATCAGCGTAAATATTACCAGCCTGCTATTAAATTTCATAAGCTCAGATTAAGGGGACAAAAATAGGTGAAATCAGAGTTTGGGAAGGCTGTAATTTTTCAAATTTCCTCACCAGTGTTAATAAGCTAAGGCACCAAAGCCCTGAAAAGAACTGCATTACGGTCAGCTTTAATACTATAGGCTGCTTCGGCAAAAGCAATAAAAGCATCTCCTTTGGAAATTTCGAGAGAGTTTTCTGCGGTTACAACACAACTTCCTTCCACACATAGTATAATTTCGGGTGAAGAAACGTTGCAGGTATACGAATCAGTACCATCCAATTCAATATTCCCCAACATAAAATCATCTACCGGAAAACTGAACAACTTTTCAGATTCCTTTACTGTTCCATGCAAGATATTAGGTTCAACAGCCTCAAACCGTGTGTGTTTCATCAGCTCATTAATGTCCACATGCTTATTGGTTAAACCGGCTCTAAGTACGTTATCGCTGTTTGCCATCAGCTCAACATTTTGCCCGAAAAGATAGGCATGTGGTACTCCAGCTGCTTGAAAAATTGCCTCACCAGGTTGCAGGTAAACCAGGTTAAAAAAGTAAACAGAGAAAATACCTCTATCAATATTCTTAGCTTGCTTGTTCAGGTAATATTCTCCTACCCAAAAACCGGGTTCATTTCTATCTGATTCATGAAAGCTTCTTCTTCTAACTTCTTTTTGAACGATCGGAAGCAGAATGGAATCTACTTCTGCTTGCGGAAGTTCCATTACGTACCTGTACAAACCTTCATAACCTTCCGCATCAAAGATTGGGAGGAGAGATCTGAAAGGTGCCATAGCACCTAATGTATCTCTAAGTTGTTTCTCCGGTTTAAAGCCATGTAACAGCCAGAAATCACTCAGAGCTATCAATACCTCCGGCTTATGATTCTTGTCTTTATAATTTCTCGAAGGTGATGAGATGTCAACTCCACGTTCTTCCTCACCTTCAAAACCTTTCTCTGCTTCTTCTTTTGTAGGATGTACCTGGATTGACAGCATCTCACGAACATCTAACACCTTTAATAAATACGGCAACGCACCAAATCGTTCTTGTGTTTTACTGCCCAACAATTCTGGCTGATCTTTTAAAACCTTGCTTAGAGGAGTAGAGGTTGATTCACTTTCAATAGTAGCCGGAGCCCCACTGTGAGTTCCCATCCAGTATTCTGCAAAAGGTTTGTTTTCTGTATTATCAATGCCCAGTAAATCAGGAATATATTCGTAGCCTCCCCAGACATAATGCTGAATGGCACCTTTTAATTTGTAGATGTTACGAGGGTCAATTTTCATTCGTATCTTTTGGTCTGCAAGTGAATATGAGCAATAAAAATACAGGTTCTAAAGGAGAAGAAATGGCTTCAGTTTACCTGAAACAACATGGCTTTGAAATTATCGAACGTAACTGGCGTTTCAAACACTGGGAGGTAGATATCATTGCTGCAAAAAATGATCGCCTGCATTTTTTTGAGATCAAAACCAGAACATCAGATAAATATGGCAAACCTGAAGAAAGTATTGGCTATAAAAAGATGCAGAACCTGAAAAACGCTGCTGAGGAATATCAATATCAAAATCCTAAATGGAAATATCTTCAATTTGATGTACTGGCAATTTCAATGTACAACAATCAACCTGTTGAGTACTTCTACATTGAGGATGTGTATTTTTAGTTAGCCGGCTTTAGTACAACTATCAACTTCCGTTGTGTCACTCTCTTGTACGTTCGGCACATTATTCAGCTATTTCTTCAGTGCAATTCGCTTCACCTTAACTTCTGGAACTTTTATAGTCAATGGTAGTTTTTTCATCATTGTTTCTACCATCAAAAAAGTAGCAGGGCAATACTCAATATTCTGCTGGTGAACATGAATGTATTCCTTCATCTTCTTTTTATTCAGGTGAGGAAATCCAGCACAATCATCCGGACGAACATCATAGATCGAACACATGTTTGTAGTAAGATTTAGAAACTGGCAAGGTTGAGATTTGTTCATCCAATCACCATCTTTTGCATCATAGTAAAGCCATTTGTCGGTGAAAGCTGTGACAGTCATTCCTAAGTGAGCTGAGATTCTCCTAATGTCTTTCCTGGTGAAAGTTGGACTCATCTTTTTGCATCAGTTAGCACAGCTTAAGCAATCAACATTCTGCCAAACATGGCTGTTCAACTCGTCAGCAAGAATATCCAGATTTCTCGGTGGGTTTTTTTCAACCTTGGAAAGATATTTTTTGAATGCCTTCTTATTGTGCCTCACTCGTTGCTTGAAAGCCCTGATGTTCACTGGTAACATGTGTGGATATGTCTTTAGATGCTTAGCAAACGAAATAATATTATTATTGTACACCATCAAAACTATTCTTTCAACAGATGTGGGAAGCATATAAAAAGGGTTTTAAGGCATGGCTTCAACTGGAAAAATCACTGAGCGATAATTCTGTGGAGTCGTATCTCCGTGACGTTGAGAAGCTAACAGAGTACATGCAAGCTTCAGGTAATCTGAAGTCACCAACAGAAGTTGAACTAAAAGACCTGCAACACTTTTTGAAATGGGTGAATGAACTTGGAATGACAGCCACTTCACAGGCTCGTATCATTTCTGGTATTCGGAGTTTTTACAAATACTGTTTGATGGAACAGATCTCAGATGCTGATCCTTCAGCTTTGCTTGATGCTCCGAAACTTAAAAGAAAACTTCCCGACGTTTTAAATCTTGATGAGATTGAAAACATGATCTCCAAGATCGATCTGAGTACACCTGAAGGCAACAGAAATAAAGCCATTGTAGAAACGATGTACAGCTGTGGTTTAAGGGTGAGTGAAGTGGTAAATCTCAGAATCAGTTGTTTGTACCTTGACGTTGGATTTGTAAAAGTGATTGGTAAAGGAGATAAAGAAAGATTAGTACCCATTGGTAGCGATGCAACCAAATACATTAAGCTATATAAAGACACAGTTAGGGTACACCAAGATGTAACAAAAGGTAATGATGACATTCTCTTTTTAAACAGGAGAGGAGCAAAGCTTTCACGTGTAATGATCTTTTACATTATCAAAGACCTGGCTGGCAAAGCTGGAATTCAAAAGGTGATCTCACCACACACTTTCCGCCATTCATTTGCAACACATTTAGTAGAAGGTGGTGCAGATCTTAGAGCTGTGCAGGAAATGCTGGGACATGAAAGCATCACCACAACAGAGATTTATACCCACATGGATCGGGATTTCTTAAGAAGTACGCTGCAGCAGTTTCATCCGGCTTTTAAGAAGTGATCAGCGAACAATTGTAAATCCAAAGAACTGCTCATCTGGTCTTTCTGTGACTATCACTTTCTCCACTTCAGCTCTTCTTGGTCCCTTTTTGCACCATTCAATAAACTCTTTCACTTGGTCCTCATTACCAGTAACGACAGCTTCAACATCTCCTTCTTTGGTATTTCGGATCCAACCAGTGAGACTCAGCTGTTCGGCAACACCTTTGGCTGAAACCCTGTAATAAACTCCCTGAACTTTTCCTTTGATGAGTAAGTGAACCGCCATGCTGCAATATAAAAAGCCGGCGAACCATTTCTCCGGCTTTTTTTTGACCATTTCTGCTAAAGACGAATTATTAACGGCTACGGTCGGTTGGTTATTGTATCTGAGTTGAAGTAAGAGCTAGATGCTCCCGAAGTTTCGGAATTTCACTTTGTTCAAAATGAAAACAGAACGTACAAGAGAGTGACACAACAGACGATACCATGAAAATCAGGTGCTTATCTCCAAAAAACACCAGTTTCGGCAGTCAGCCGTAGAAATATATCTTTGCCGCCTCAAAAACAGGAATAATTAACAATGATCAGTGTTAGAAATGTTACGCTTGCCTATGGCAAAAGAGTATTATTTGATGAGGTAAACCTCAATTTCATCAAGGGCAATTGCTATGGTGTAATTGGTGCCAATGGTGCAGGAAAATCTACTTTCCTTAAGATATTAAGTGGTGAAATTGAGCCGAATAAAGGAAATGTAGAGATCACGCCTGGTGAACGAATGGCTGTATTGAAGCAGAACCAGTTTGAGTTTGACGATATAAACGTGCTGAATACGGTTTTGATGGGACATAAGAAGATGTGGGAGGTGATGCATGAAAGGGAAGCCATTTATGCTAAAGAAGATTTTACGGAAGAAGATGGAATGAAGGCTGCTCATCTTGAAGCCGAGTTCGGTGAGATGGGTGGTTACGAAGCTGAAAGTAATGCGGCTAGTTTGTTAAGTAGTTTAGGGATAACAGAACAATATCACCAGAGTTTATTGAAGGATATTCCGGGTAATCTGAAGGTGAGGGTTTTGCTTGCTCAGGCATTATTTGGCAATCCTGATATTTTGTTATTGGATGAGCCTACCAACGGATTGGATATTGAAACAATTGGTTGGTTGGAAAATTTCCTGGCTGATTATCAGAATGTGGTTCTCGTGGTAAGTCACGACCGTCACTTTTTAGACCAGGTATGTACCCATGTAGCTGATGTTGATAAGAGAAAGATCAAGATATATACTGGTAACTATTCATTCTGGTACGAGTCGTCAATTTTGGTTGCCAGGCAGATGACTGACAAGAATAAGAAAACGGAAGAAAAACGCCAGGCTTTGCTTGATTTCATTGCACGATTCTCAGCTAACGCTTCTAAAAGTAAGCAGGCTACATCAAGAAAGAAGGCTTTGGAAAAGCTGACGATAGAAGATATAGAGCCATCGAACAGGAAATATCCGGGAATCATTTTCCAACCGTTGAGAGACGTTGGTAACCAGATATTGAATGTAGAGAAGCTAAATAAGAGTGTAGATGGTCGTCCTTTATTCAAAGATGTTTCCTTCAGCGTAAACAAAGGAGAAAAGATCGCTTTCCTTAGTAAAGATCCATTGGCTGTTACTGCTTTCTTTGAAATCATCAACGGAAATACAACTGCTGATGGTGGTAAATTTGAATGGGGAACAACTATCACCAAGGCTTACCTACCGTTAGAGAATAATGAGTTCTTTGTTGAAGGACTTACGTTGCTTGAGTGGCTAAGACAGTTTGTTCCTGCTCATGTCACAGATGCTGATGAGCCTTTCCTTAGAGGATTTTTGGGTAAGATGTTGTTTAGTGGAGACGACATCATGAAGAAAACGAATGTATTAAGTGGAGGAGAAAAGGTTAGATGTATGATCAGCCGAATGATGCTGCAAAATCCAAACCTCGTGGTTCTTGACCAGCCAACAAACCACTTAGACCTTGAAAGTATCCAGAGCTTCAATGAAGGTTGTCAAACGTTCCCAGGGATCGTTTTGCTTACTTCTCATGACCATACTTTCATGCAAACTGTGGCTACTAGAATCATTGAGTTGACCCCTAAGGGAATAATCGACAGATTAATGACCTTTGATGAGTACATGGGAGATGCAAGAGTTCAACAGTTGAGGCAAGAGATGTATTGATAGTGGTTGTATTGATTATAAACTGTTTAGATGTAAAAGTCCTGAAAAAATCCGGACTTTTTACGTACAATTATTTTTCTGTTTACGTACGATTTGTTATTTTGCACTTGTAAATAGATATTTTATGGATAACAAAATAACCTTAAGCTTTGACGAGTCGGTAATAACAAAAGCGAAACGTTATGCTGAAGAAAATAATATCAGCTTGTCCAGGTTAATTGAGTTCCTGCTAAAAAAGGTTACTTCTGGTAACTATAATTCCCTAGAAAGTTTCCCAATTTCAGATTGGGTTAATCAATTAGCAGAAGGTCAGGCAGAGTATAAAACGGCTAAGCGTACCAGAAAAGCTGCCAGTTCAGAGTACTACAGTGCTAAGAAAAAATGAAGATATTTCTTGATGCTAATATCATCGTCTCGGTACTAAACAAAGAATATCCACTTTTCACCTACACATCAAGGATAGTTAGTTTAGCTGCACAACCGGAATACCATGTTTGTACATCACCACTTTGCCTTGCAATAGCTTACTATTTTTCTGAAAAGAAATCGGGGGCAAAGGAAGCTAAACGGAAGATCAATCTTTTGCTGCAACATATTCAGATTACTACAGTCGATCATGATATTGTACAGCAAGCAATGGGTAATACTAAAGTGAAAGATTTTGAGGATGGAATGGAATATTACTCTGCTATTAAGGGAGACTGTAAGTACATCATAACCGAAGATGTAAAAGACTTTTACTTTTCAGATATACCAGTTATGTACAGCGAAGATTTTCTAAAATACTTGTCTTCAAAAAGTAAACGATAACTGTTTATCTTCAAACCAAACTTTGCTTCATGAGATGTTTGCTTGTTATTGCACTGGCTTTTTGTACTATTGTTTGTAAGGCTCAAGATCTGAGCTATTATTTACCTAAAGATGTTAGTTACAATCCTGCGATTCCTACACCAAAGTCTGTGATCTATCATGAAGTTGGTGAGTGGCATGTTACACATGACAGGCTGGTGAACTACATGAAAGCTGTTGATGCAGCGTCTGACAGGATCAGCTTAAAGATAACAGGTTTCACATACGAAGGGAGGCCACAACTTGTCTTATACATAACCTCACCTGCAAATCAGCAAAGGCTAGAGCAGATCAGGCAGCAACATATTCAATTGGCAGATGTAACTAGTTCAGCTTCGCTGGATGTAGATAAGATGCCGATTGTGGTTTGGATGGGCTTCAGTATTCATGGTAATGAACCAAGCGGATCAAATGCATCCCTGCTAACAGCTTATTACCTGGCTGCAGCACAAGGAAAAGAGATTGACGAATTGCTAGATAAAACCGTGATCATTTTAGATCCTTCTTTTAATCCTGATGGACTTAATCGCTTTGCAACATGGGCAAATATGCATAAGAGCAAGACGATAGTTTCTGATCCCAATGCAAGAGAGTTCAATGAAGTTTGGCCTGGCGGAAGATTTAACCATTATTGGTTTGATTTGAATCGTGACTGGCTTCCAGCTCAACATGTGGAAAGTCAAAGCAGGCTCAAAGTTTTTCATGATTGGAAACCTAATATCCTAACCGATCATCATGAGCAAGGCAGTAATGCTACTTTCTTTTTTCAACCAGGAGTTCCTTCAAGAGTAAACCCTAATACTCCAGCTAAAAATCAGCAACTCACAGCAACTATTGGTAATTATCATGCGAAATTTTTGGACAGCATTGGTTCTTTATATTTCACCAAAGAAGGCTATGATGATTTTTATTACGGTAAGGGATCAACATTTCCGGATGCTCATGGTGCTGTGGGAATTTTGTTTGAGCAAGCAAGCAGTAGAGGTCATGCTCAACAAACAGATAATGGATTACTCACTTTTCCATTCACAATCAGGAATCAATTTGTTACAACACTTTCTACTTTGGAAGCTGCAAAGAACTTAAGAAAAGAGATGCTGAATTACCAGCGAGATTTTTACAAGGATGTAAAAGTTGAAGCCGAGGCGTCACCAATTAAGGCTTATGTTTTTGGTGATGAGAAGGATAAAGGCAAGACCAATGTTTTTATTGAAATGTTGCTAAGACAGCAGGTGAAAGTTTATGCTTTAAAAGAAAATACAAATGTTGACGGAAAATCTTTTGCGGCAAACAAAACTTATGTTATTCCAACTAATCAACCACAGTATAAGTTGATCAAAACTGTTTTTGAGAAAACCTTTGATTATAAAGACAGTTTGTTTTATGATGTTACAGCCTGGACAATGTCTTTAGCTTTTGGCTTGCCTTATGGGGAAGTAAAAACAGCTGCAGCGAGTTTGTTGGGTGAGCAAATTCAATCTGTAAATACATCTACTGCTAATGTGATTGGTGGATTAAGTAATTATGGTTACCTGCTCAGATGGAATGAACTTCTTGCTCCTAAAGTGCTCTACAATCTTCAATCAAATGGAATCTTGGCAAAGGTTGCAACACAGAAGTTCTCGATGATGCTGAATGGGAAAACTGAAGCCTTTGATTACGGTACGATCTTCATTTCTGTTAGACAAGAAAATAAATCTGTACAAGAACTTTATCAAGCAATACAGTTTGCGATTAATGGAACAACAGTTGAAGTTTTTGCTGTGAACAGCGGATTTGCTTTAGGAGGAATCGATCTGGGAAGTAATAGCTTTATGCCAATTAAGCAACCTAAGATCATGATGTTTGGTGGTGTAGGAACCGGTGCTACTGATGTTGGTGAGATATGGCATTTGCTCGATCAAAGAATGAGTATGCCGGTTTCTATTGTTGATGTGGATCGGTTTGCAAATATTGAATTAGATTATAATGTGATTATCATGCCGTCTGGCAGTTATCGGAATCTCGACAAAACAGGCCAGGATAAACTCAGGAATTGGATCAGTAATGGAGGAACCCTGGTAGCAACTGAAGATGCTGTAAAGTATCTGGCTCAAAATGGTTTTACAAAAGTGCTTTTCAGAAGCGATTCCTCAAAAAGAGATACTACACGAATACTTCCTTATTATCTCCGTTCAGATGAACAACGAGCTAAAGAAATGTCAGGTTCGATCTTTGAAGCTAAACTTGATCTCACACATCCAATCTGCTACGGTTATTCTCAGCCTACTGTTTCCCTTTTTAAGTCAAACACTATGTTCATGGATAAGAACAACGGCTATTATGATGCTCCTGTTGTGTACACCAGCGATCCACTGCAAAGTGGATATTTGTACAGAGGCTACAGGAATATTGTGAAGAATAATGCCGCCATCAACATTGATCAACTAGGTAGAGGAAAAGTGATATCTATGGTAGACAACCTGAACTTCAGGGCTTTCTGGTTAGGAACTGCAAAGCTGTTTATCAATTCAATTTATTTTGGAGATATAATTCGCTTATAAACAGGCAGCTAATCAGATTGTTAATGTGTCTCTTGTAAGTAACTAAAAAGAATATTTTTATGGGTTAAATGCTACTTATCTGAAAGTAAATTGATTCGATCCCATTACATATTCTTTTTGTGCTTAGTTCTATGCTCTTTAACTGCTGAAGCACAGCAGAGCAAAATCTCCAATCTTAAACGGAAACGAATTGCAGCATCCGGAACGGTGAAACTTGATTCGTTTAGCATTGTGCCAGAGTCAATTCAGGTAAATAGTTATGACACTTCTTTCTATTCAATTGATTTTGTAGATGCAATTTTATCCTGGAAAAAAACCATTTTGATAGATAGTGTTTCTGTATCTTATCGAACATTTCCATTCCGACTAAATGCTGAAACGTTTCGCTTCAATTATGATAGTGTAAAAAGATCAACTGTCTTTACGCCTTATGTTGTTTCTAAGAATGATAAAGGCTCAACAGCTACAAGTGTTTTCGACTTTGGTGGTATCAATTATAATGGAAGCTTCGGCAGAAGCCTCAGCGTTGGTAATAATCAGGATGCTGTTTTTAACTCACAACTTAACCTTCAGATGAATGGCTATATTGGTGATAGCATCGAAATTGCTGCTGCCATCACTGACAATAATCTTCCCATTCAACCAGACGGAACAACTCAGCAACTAAATGAATTCGATAAAATATTGCTTCAGTTTAGAAAGAATAATTGGGAGGTGAGTTTAGGTGATATTGATCTGCGTCAAAATCAATCTTACTTCCTCAATTTCTACAAAAGATTGCAAGGGGTATCTTATAAGCAAACAACATCGATTGGAAAAAATGGAAAGAATAATATTCTTTTAAGTGGTGCCATTGCCAAAGGAAAATTCACTCGTAATATTTTTCAAGGGCAAGAAGGTAATCAAGGTCCTTACCGTTTGCAAGGTGCAAACAATGAATTCTTCTTTATCATTTTAGCCGGAACAGAGAGAGTTTATATTGATGGAGAAATGATGCAAAGAGGGGAAGATCAGGATTATGTAATCAACTACAATACAGCTGAGGTTACTTTTACTCCGAGGCGGATGATTACAAAAGATAGGAGAATACAAGTTGAGTTTGAGTATGCTGATCGAAATTATTTGAACTCGATGCTTTATGGAAGTAATGAACTCATCATCAACAAAAGGCTAAAGACTTTTATTTCTGTGTACAGTAATGTTGATGCAAAAAATTCACCTATCAATCAAACGTTGGATACAAAGCAAAAACAATTTCTAAGCAACATTGGCGATAGCGTTCAATCAGCTTTCTATCCGGTGTCGAGTTTAGATTCCTTCTCTATTTCGAAGATATTATATCATAAAAGAGATACAACTTACAATGGCATTACCGAATCAATCTACCTGTATTCTACTGATCCCGATAGTGCCAGGTATAATCTCAACTTTCTTGAAGTTGGATATGGAAAGGGAAATTACATCCCCCTTTTTAATGCTGCTAACGGAAAAGTGTACAAATGGGTTCAGCCATTAAACGGAGTAAAGCAAGGAAATTTTGAACCAGCAACTTACCTGGTTGCACCTAAAAAGCAAATAGTTATTACTAGCGGTATTTCTTACCAGGTTGATTCTAAAACATTGCTCACCACCGAAGCCGCTGTGAGTAATTATGACGTTAATACTTTCTCTGGAAAGGATAAAGCAGATAAAAAAGGGTTTGCTGGTAAGTTTAGCTTGCAGAGAGATGATCGTTGGAATCTGGGAAAAAAGCAATGGCAATTTACTACAAAGCTTGGGTATGAGTTTGTGCAACAGCAATTCAAACCCGTTGAACGTTTACGTCAGGTTGAATTTGGACGAGATTGGGGGCTGAATTATATATATTCACTAGCAGATGAACATTTGCCTTTCATTTCTGTTCGATTAGCAGATGAGAAGAATAACGTTGTGCAGTACACTTTCAGCAGTTATATAAGGAGTGATAAGTACAAAGGTTTTCGACATGAGTTTCAGCAATTGAATAATATTAATGGTTGGCAGTTGAGGTCTTCCATCAATCTAACAAACAATAATTCTCCAGTTGAGCAGGGATATTTTTTCAGGCCATCAGCAGAGTTATCAAAAAAGCTTCCTCGCTTTAGTAATTATATTATTGGTGGAAGCTATTCTTTAGAGCAAAATCAACAGAGGAGTAAGCTTACAGATACTCTCACTCCTTTAAGTTTTGCTTTTGATATTGTTTCGGCTTTTATTCGGAGTAATCCGGAAAAGGACAATCGTTGGTCTTTCACTTATTTTACCAGGAGGGACAAATTACCATATCAAAAAAGATTGCAACAAACTGATCAAAGCCATAACTACAATCTTACATTCGAATTATTGCAGAATCGCAAACATCAACTTCGTTCTACAATAACTTATCGTCAATTGCAGATTCAGAATAAACAACTCACGACCCAAACTCCTGACAACAGTTTACTTGGCCGAGTAGAGTATATTGTGAATGAATGGAATGGTTTGTTGACAGGATCTGTTTTGTATGAGTTGGGAGCAGGGCAGGAGCAAAAAAGAGATTTTTCATACATCGAAGTTCCTGCAGGACGTGGTGAATATGTTTGGAACGATTACAATGCCGATGGGATACCTCAATTGAACGAGTTTGAGGTAGCTCAGTTTGTTGACCAGGCAAAGTATATCCGAATTTTTACACCCACTAACGAATTTATAAAGGCAAACTACACTCAATTCAATTATAGTCTTGCCATTGATCCCAGATCAATTGCTTCCCAGATCAAAAATGAGCAGTGGAAGAAAATAATCACTCGTTTCAATTTCCAAAGTTCTCTTCAAACTGGTAAGAAAGCTTTGAGTGATGGAAATCCCGAATTCAACCCTTTCAAAGGTAACATTACCGATCAGGGCTTAATTACCTTGACTTACATCTTCAGTAACACTTTTTCATTTAACAGGTATAGCAGTAAATGGGGTTTTGATGCTACTAACATCATCAACTATAATAAGTCTTTACTTACCTATGGTGTAGAAAGTAGACAATTGAATGACTGGATACTAAAAGGAAGATTCAATATTTCACGAAAGTATACGCTTGAACTGATTCAAAGATTTGGAACAAACAATCTCCTCACTCCAAAATTCGCCAATCGAAATTACGAACTTGAAACCTACACAACAGAACCTCGGATCACATACACACAACTAACGAAATACCGATTGCAGGCTTCTTATCAATTTATTAAAAAGCAAAATGCGATCATTTTTGGTGGAGAAAGAAGTATCAGCAATGTGCTGAATTTAGATGCGAAGTTCAATGCTGTGCAGAATACCAGTTTAAGTGGGAGGTTTAGTCATAACAATATTTCTTACAACGGAGCTATTAATAATACTATCAGCTACCTTATGCTTGATGGATTGTTGCCTGGCAAAAACCTACTTTGGACCATTGATCTTACTAAACGTTTCGCTAACAACCTTGAGTTTAGTGTTCAGTATCAAGGACGAAAACCCGGAGACACCCGAACCATTCACGTTGGAAGAGCTTCTATCAGGGCTTTGCTGTAAATAAAAAAGCCGTTCAAATGAACGACTTTTTTGTGCCCCGGAACGGACTTGAACCGTTACTTGCATTGCTGCAAACAGGATTTTAAGTCCTGCGTGTCTACCAATTTCACCACCAGGGCTTGTCCCGAAAAAGTCGGAGGCGACCTGAAAAAAAATCCCGCAAAAAGCGGGATAATTCAAGAGCGGAAGACCGGGCTCGAACCGGCTACCCCGACCTTGGCAAGGTCGTGCTCTACCAAATGAGCTACTTCCGCTTTTCTAAAGAACTAATGGGCTGCAAATATAGTGTGCAGAAGCTTTCTGCAAAATTTTTAGAGCAGTTTATTTGTACTTCGGTGTGTACAGTGTGTTATCAGGTACTTCCACTTTTGGTGTGCCAGGATAACTCTGGTGATATAAACGGTAGCACCCACCTAAAATGAAAGCTAAGAGGCAAAAAACCTGAAGGTAAAATAGAAACCTTGATGAGTTTACCCAATTGTGCTTAATGTCTTTTTCGAGTGGATTCTCTTCAATTTCGTGTACCATATTATAAAATTGCAGTGCAAAAATAAGTTTCCCTGTAATATCAACACAGCATTTTCTTAACAATTTTCAAGGAGCCAAAATCTTCTTATGGTCAACATTAGGGAAGAGGTTGAGTAAAGCGGATTATTTAGTGTAGGTGTACTCAATTCTTCCCACCAAATGCTTGGTTTTATCGTATAGCTGCTCCGTTTGCTTAAGTCCGTTTTCAGTGTAGCTATATTTCCAAACAAGGTAGTTTGTAGTTCCTGCAATAATCTGGGTGGTTTGGCTCAATTTGCCGTTAGTGTAGTCAAAGATAAAATCCGGCAACAGCTTTTTTGCTTTGGAATTGTAGCGAACAATGTCTGTAAGCTGATTGGCTTCGTTATAATAGTAGTAATAAGTATTTAGGATTCGATTTTTCCACTTCCAGGTTTCTTCGGCTACATTTCCTTTTTCGTCAATTTGAAATTCTACTCTTACCGTATCTGAATGATTTTTGATCTTCAACATAAAATCCGGTGTGCCGTTTTCCTTGTAAAACCACTGATGAGTTTCGCTTGTGTTGCCGTTATGATCAGGATCAAGGCTTTGATTACGGATCTGGCTAAGCCTGGAATTTGCATCATATTGATAATCCACAAGGTTACTTACAGTTCCTAATGTGTCACTTGTTCTCTTAACCAGATCATTTTCAAACTGGCTAACGGTAACCGTTGTAACATTATTTGTGCTGGTAGCTGATGTAATGAGTTTTCTTTTATCTCTGCTAAATTCCTGTTGTAGTGAAAAGTTTTCTGTAAGTGAATTATCAGCTTCGTAGCTCGTTGCTTTCACCTGTTTAATATTTGCCTGCTTTAGTAATTGGTAGTTTGTATTCGTTTGTTGGGTTGAGATAATATCATTGTAATAGTGCTGAGAATAACCAAAGCTGCAAACAATCAGGGCAAGTAAAACACTCATCAGTCTTTTCATCCAGTGGATTTTCATCAAAAGTACTTGTAGTATCCACTTGCTGCAAAAACAGCTTGTTAACAAACTTGCCTCTTGTTTATACTTCTGTATTTTTAACGCAAATCTTAACATGTCTCACCTCCGCCAAAGAAAGGAAAAGATCTGTTTGAACTGTAAATCGGTGATCTATGGAAGGTATTGCCATGTTTGTGGACAGGAAAATGTTGAGCCTAAAGAAACATTTTGGGGGTTGATAACACATTTCGTTTATGATGTTACACATTTCGATGGAAAGTTCTTCGATACCACAAAGCATCTTTTGTTCCGCCCCGGGTTTTTAGCTTTAGAATATTTCAGAGGCAGGAGAGCCACCTATCTGAATCCAATTCGGATGTATGTTTTCACATCAGCATTCTTCTTTATTATATTCTTCAGTTTTAACCTGAACAATAAGGATGAAAAGGAAATTAAGAAAGGGAGAACTGAATTAATTGTTGAAAGAACTCAATTAGAACAGAAAATTGCAAAATCAACAGATAGCACTCGTAAAAGAAAATTTCAGAATGAACTATATCGACTAAACAATCGGATCAGGTATTATGGGCAAGACAGTGTCTTGAAAGTTACCGATGATGAGATTGACTCAACAATCAATTTTAATTTTATAGGAGGGAATAGCCTTCCTAAAACCGTTCACGCTTACGATTCGATCCAACAAACATTGCCAGAAAGTATGAAAGATGGTTGGTTGATAAGGAAAGTAACTCGTAAGATCATATCGATCAATGAAAAATATCGTCATGATGGCAAGTCTTTCTTTCGTGATGCTAATGAGAAGTTTTTGCACTACGTACCTCAAATGATGTTCGTATCTCTACCATTGGTCGCACTTTTATGGCAGCTTTTATACATCAGGCGAAAACAGATATACTATGTAAATCATCTCATATTTACGGTGAATCTCTACATAGCAGCCTATATCTTATTATTAATCAATTATTCATTTTCAGGTTTGCACGAAGTTACAGGACTAGGGATATTCAGCACATTAAGTGTAATCAGCATCTTTACAATTTTCTTCTATGTGTACAAAGCCATGAGGAATTTTTATCAGCAGCGAAGAGCTAAGACAGTGTTGAAGTTCTTTTTATTTATGTTCCTGTTTATGTTGCTCATGGGTTTTCTAATAGGAGTCTATTTCTTCACCTCAGCCCTTCAAATTTAGATTATGCAGCAAGTTCCAGATGCGTTCTTCAAGTTGGTTAAGATAATGGATGAGTTAAGAGAAAAATGTCCGTGGGATAAAAAGCAAACCATTCATACACTCAGGTCAATGACGATTGAGGAAACCTATGAACTTGGCGATGCAATAATTGATGAAGATTGGCAAGGGATCAAAGAAGAACTTGGTGATCTATTGCTGCATATTCTTTTTTATTCAAAGATCGGAGCTGAACAAGCTCAGTTTCAACTGGAAGAAGTTATAAATGGGATTTCTGAAAAACTGATTGGAAGGCATCCTCATATTTACGGTGATGTACAGGTAGATTCTGACGAAGATGTGAAGCGGAATTGGGAACAGATAAAGATCAGGGAAGGCAAAACTTCAGTTCTTAGCGGTGTTCCAAAATCGCTTCCATCTGTAGTTAAAGCAACACGTATCCAGGAGAAAGCAAAGCAGGTAGGTTTTGAGTGGGATAATATAGCTGATGTTTGGAAGAAGGTTGAGGAGGAGATGGAGGAATTGAAAGAAGCAGAAACCATTTCGCTGGAGAAGACTGAAGAAGAGTTTGGTGATCTTCTTTTTAGTCTCGTGAACTATGCACGGTTTTTGCATATTGATGCTGAAACTGCTTTGGAAAAAACCAATAAGAAATTCATTTATCGCTTCCAGGCAATGGAAGAAGAGGCAAAAGCAAATGGCAAAGAGTTAAGTGAGATGAGTCTTCAGGAAATGGATGAGATGTGGAACCGGATCAAACGAAAACAGTAATACTTGAACGGATCAATCAAACAATCATTTAATACAAAGCGTTACCTGCTGCTTACTGCAGTTTGGTTATTCGTAATCTCATTTTTATTCAGCACATTCTTTTCTTACCAAACCTCCGTAAAACGAGCTACTAGCCAGGTAGAGTCGCATTTACAGAAAAGCCAGAAATTTTATCATGAAGTGATCCTTGATACGGCAATATTGTATGAGTTGTATGCTGATCAATATCGTAAATACAGTCCTGCTGATGTTTTCAAAAAGCCTTTTAGTTTCTTTTTATACTCCAGGAACGACATTGGGAATCCAATTCTAAATTTTTGGAATACACATACAGTTGAGCCATTATTTTCTGATATTAATGGAAAAGATGGAAGTAAACTCGTAGAATATAAGAATGGTTCTTTCGTTCTGGAGAAACATAAAGTAGTGGTCCGAGGGAAACAGTTGATCACAGTAGCACTTTATCCTATTAAATGGAAATACTTTCTTGAAAATCGTTACTTGCAATCAGAATTTGAAGGATTAAAAGGTATTGGAAAGTTATACGATGTTGCTCCACCCTCAGCTGATTATGTGGTAAAAGACATTCATAAGAAGCCAATCTTTTCTTTAGTTAAACTGGAAAACAAAAGCTTACCCGAGTTCGATAATTTTTCGATTATTCTCTGGATACTTGGAACACTTTGTCTTTTTCTTTATGTTAATGCAGTAGTAAGTGTTATTGCAACAAACTTTGGTTTAAGATATGGTATAACAACATTGTGCAGCTTTGTCATACTCTACAGGCTGTTAACCATCTTCATCCCTTTCCCTTTCAATTATAAAAAACTTGAATTATTTGATGCTTCTGTTTATGCATCATCTACACTCTTTCCTTCGTTAGGTGATCTTTTGCTAAATAGTTTACTTGTATTCTGGCTCATCATTTTTGTAAAGAATCAATTCTTAAAACGAACATCGCTTTCATTCGGAGTTTCTCCAGCACAATCATGGGTAATCAATTTTGCAGTTTCACTGCTGCTGGTACTTTCCGCTTTTTTTATTGCAGACACCGTAAAAAGCCTGGTAGCTGAGTCGCAGATTTCGTTTGATGTAACTGACTTTTTCAGCCTTAGCGTTTACACGATCGTTAGTTTCCTGATCCTTACTGTTCTCCTCATTAGCTTTTATCACAGTAGCCAGATCCTTTTACACTTTCTCAGACTACTTCCGCCTATTGAAAAAACCTACTGGTTTCTAGGAACCGCCGTGGTTGGATTGATAGTATTATTGTTTAGTCCTTTTGATACAGAGAATAGCGTAAACGTAATTGTGTTGCTTTGGCTGATTTTGTACCTGTACATCATCGTGCAACGACAAAGAGATTGGGGTCGTCCAATTCTAAGTTCATCCTTATTTATTTTCTGGCTGATGTTCTTTGCAACTTCAGTTACAGCTTTGCTGATTTATCAAAACGATAAAACAGAAAAGCAAAAGCGAAGATCAGTAGCTGAACGTTTAGCACTTCAAACGGATCCGTCTGGCGAAAACCTAATGGGCATCACAATAACGAGTTTGGATGATAAATGGTTAGCGGAAAACTATTATCGTTTCTCTGTAGAGAATAACAATGTGTTTCTGAAAGACAGCCTTATTACAGAGAACTTTGCTGGTTATCTTAATAAGTTTGATACTAAAATTTATGCTTTCGATAGTTTATTTCATCCATTACATAACGAAGACTCTTCTACTTACGCTACAATAAAGTCGTTGATACAAACACAAGGTCAACCAACAAAAACTGGTGGGCTGTATTATTACGAAAAGACGGCAGACAGATTCAGCTATTTGTATGAAAAGCAGGTTAAGGCTAGTGATGGACATACTTTAGGTTACATATTTATTATTGCAAAGCCCAAGCGTTATAAAAGTGAAGCCTTGTACCCTGAGCTTTTCAACCAAGTAGCAGATATATCTTCTGATCTCAACACAAACTATGCTTATGCAGTTTATAGTAACCGTAAATTAATCAACAGCTTTAATGATCTGAATTTTTCAAGAGAAATTTCTTCGGGGCAAGTTCCTGTTTTGGAAGAGGAGTGGAGAAAGTTCGGTGACCGATCAGAACTGTGGTACAAAGCCAGTAGCAATAAGATAGTCCTTGTTGTTAAAAAAGAATCATTTAGTTTGGAAGCAGTTACTTTGTTTGCTTACTTTTTCTTTTCATTTCTGTTTATAGTGCTCTTGTCTCACGCAGGAAGATATCTAATCAATAATAACTTTCGTTGGAAGCGTATTTTGCATACCGCATCCCTTTCCATTCGAAACCAGATTCACCTTACCATCATTTTCATCAGCTTATTCTCTTTTGTCATTATTGGTGTAGCCACAATTTCATTTTTCGTTATCCGATTTAATAAATCGAATACTGAACGTCTTTCAAGAACGATACAGGTAATGGCCAATGAGATTGAATCGAGAGTCAACATCCTTAAAGTATCAGACGACAATATTTCCATTTATGATCTTGGACTTGCAAATGAATTAGACAAAACTTTGGCTGAAGTTTCCGACATCCACAATGTAGATGTGAACTTCTACGATAAAAATGGTGCGCTACGGCTTTCCACAATTCCATACCTGTACAACAAAGGCATCATGAACAGGAGAATGGATCCCCTGGCTTATTTCCAGATGAACTATAACCAAAGAGTTGAGTGTCTGCAAAAAGAAACTGTGGGTAAGTTCTCATATCTCAGTATTTATGTTCCTGTTAAAGATGAGAACCAGAACACTTTTGCATACCTCAACATTCCTTATCTCAATTCCCAACGAGAATTGAATGAAGAGATATCAAATTTCCTAGTAACACTTATCAACCTCAATGCATTTATTTTCTTGCTTGCAGGAGCGATTGCTTTCTTCCTTGCAAACAAGATCACATCTTCGTTAAGTCTTATCAGTAACAAGATGAAAGAAGTGAATCTAGGTTCTGTAAATGAGGAAATTCATTGGAATAATCGAGATGAGATCGGTGCTTTAGTAGATGAGTACAACACGATGGTAAAGAAATTAGAAGCAAGTGCAGATGCCTTGGCAAAAAGCGAAAGGGAAGGAGCATGGAGAGAAATGGCACGTCAGGTAGCACACGAGATTAAAAATCCGCTTACGCCGATGAAACTCAGCATTCAACATTTGCAACGAGCAATTGATGCAGGTTCGCCTAACGTGAAAGAGATTTCTCAGCGAATGGCCTCTACCTTAATTGAACAGATTGATCAATTGGCAATGATTGCAGCCGATTTCTCGCAATTCGCTAATATAGGAAACATCAAGCCTGAAGTGGTAGATCTTGAAAAAGTGCTGCAATCACTTATTGGATTGTACAGCTCTGATGGAAATCTTTCGCTTCAATTTAATTCAACTGTAAATTACCCAAGAGTATTTGCAGACAAAACACAAGTGAATCGTCTCTTCACCAATCTCATCAAAAATGCAATAGAAGCAAGTGCAGAAAAGAGAATCATCAAAATTCATATCAGCATTGAAAAGCAGGAGGATAATATCTGTGTTTTTGTTCGTGATGAGGGTTCCGGCATTACAGAAGATATGCAACAGAAAATCTTCTCTCCAAATTTCACTACCAAGTCATCAGGAACAGGTTTGGGACTTGCGATCTGTAAAGCCATAGTTGAGAAAGCCAACGGAGCCATCTGGTTCGAAACTCAAGAAGAGAAGGGAACTACATTCTATGTACTGTTTCCAGCTTATAAAGAATAGTGTTGAACAAACTTCAGTCCACATGGCATCTTCGTTGTGTCACTCACTTTTACTTTATGTTGCTGATCATCTTTTCGACTTCTGAACTAAAAGCCAATTCTCAAATTCAGCCAGAGAAAAGCTACTCAGATTCTTCTCTTTCGGTAATCCAGCTTTCTGAGCAGAGAGTACACCGTAACGAATATCATTGAAGCCAGTAATGCTGTGTGCATCCGGATCAATTGATATCAGCACACCTTTTTCCAGTGCATAATCAATATATCGCCAATCCATATCCAATCTTCGTGGATTCGCATTCAGCTCTATCACTACATTATTTGCTGCACAAGCATCAATGATCAACTTATGTTCTACAGGATAACCATTTCTACTTAACAACAATCGTCCAGTCATGTGTCCAAGAATGGAAGTGTAAGGATTTTCTAAAGCCTTCATCAGCCGCATCATGGCTTTCTGCTGATTCATGTAAATATTGGAATGCACAGAAGCAATCACCAGGTCAAAGGTTGCCAGAACATCATTGGAATAATCCAGGCTCCCATCTCCCAGAATATCAGATTCAATACTTTTAAAAATTTTGAAAGGCTTTACTTGTTCATTCAGCTTATCTATTTCCTGGTGTTGAGCAACGATTTGTTCTTCATTTAATCCCTGTGCATAGGCTGCAGTTTTTGAGTGGTCACTGATCACCAGGTATTCCAATCCTTGTTTTTGAGCTGCTTTAGCCATTGCCTCGATGCTCTCAACTCCATCGCTCCATTTGCTATGGCTGTGAATGATGCCTTTAATATCTCCAGGCTGAATAATGTTGAACGAACCTTTCAATCCAGTATCAATAGATGCTCTGTTTTCTCTGAGGTAATGGGGAATTGCATTTACCTTATTCTGTGAGAAAATATCATCTTCACATCCATAAGCTGCAGTTTCATAATTAGTAAACTGTCCTTTCCAACTGGAGAGAAAGTCCTCACTGCAACTTGTTTCAAATAATCTTTTACAGAAGTTGGTTTTCTCTGAGAGGTAAAACCCTAACTCAACATTCTCTGGTCCTTTCAAGGAAAAGTAATGCTCACTTTCGTTTACATTCTCATAAAGTCCGCCAAAAAAACTTTTGATCTCAGCTTCGCTAGCAGTTGTAACCCACTCAACTTTTGTTATCACTTCTAATTGCCTTCTGAATTCACCTGTCAAAACAAACTGGTGTGTAGGGTAGGCTTTCTGCAATTTATTATCTAGCTCCAACGCATAACTTTCTATTTGTGCATACAAGTAACTACCAAGGCTTTTCATGTAAAACTCTATGCCTTCTCTTATCTTCTCTTGTGTTTTTTCTCCAAAGCCTTTAAACCTTGTTAACCTGTTTTCATTGCAGGCATATAAAAGTTCACCGAGGTTTTGTATTTCCATTTCTTTCCAAACGGTGGCAATTTTCTTTGGTCCAAGTCCCTTTATTTTTAACATTTCCAAAACCCCTTCTGGCGTTTTTTGCATGTATTCGTCAAGCGCAGCCAGCCTTCCTGTGTTCAACATTTCTATGATTCGCTTTCCCATTCTATCACCAATTCCTTTGATAGAAAAAATTTCCTGGGGCTCCATCTCAGCCAGATTCTGTTCCAGTTTATCTATTGTAAATGCTGCAATTGAATAGCTTTTAGCCCTAAAACTATCGTCACCATGTATGTCCATTAATTTCGAAATCACAGAGAAGTTCTCTGCTATAACGTAGTTGTCCATTTTTCAAATTTAATCGGATTACTGCTGAAATGAGTGATGCAGTTTATGTGTTATTAAAGGCTCGATTGGGTGTTTTCCCTTGAGAGATAAGAAAAAGAAGGGTAATTAGGGCATAAAAAAATCCCGGAAGAACCGGGACTTTTTAATCTATTCGCATTGCGAAGATTACTTCTTCTTAGCGGCTTTCTTCGCAGCTTTTTTAGGAGCGGCTTTCTTAGCAGCTTTTTTAGGAGCAGCTTTCTTAGCGGCTTTTTTAGGAGCAGCTTTCTTCGCAGCTTTCTTTGGAGCAGCTTTCTTCGCAGCTTTTTTAGGAGCAGCTTTCTTAGCGGCTTTCTTTGCAGTTGCCATGTTGTTTGAATTTAATGGTTAGTTAATAATGGCTTAAAAATAAGCACTTTATTCAAACTGCAAAAAAATATTTTCTTTACGATGTTGCTTCTACTGCTTTTACAGATACAGTTGTTTTATCACTCTTCGCTTTTCTGAATTCAACAACACCATCAGTTAATGCGAAAAGAGTAAAGTCTTTTCCACAACCAACGTTCTTACCAGGATGATAAACTGTACCTCTTTGACGTACGATGATGTTACCAGCGATAGCAGGTTGACCACCAAATATTTTTACACCAAGGCGTTTGCTTTGTGAATCTCTACCGTTCTTAACCGAACCTTCACCTTTTTTGTGTGCCATAAAAAAACTCTTGTTTAAATTATTTTACTGCTTAATTAATTAAGCGATGCTTTCAATTTTGATCTGTGTGTACTGTGTTCTGTGACCATGCTTTTTTCTGAAGCCCTTTCTTCTCTTCATTTTAAAAGCGATCACTTTATCACCTTGTACAAACTCGTTAACGATCTCAGCTTTCACAACTAAACTTCCGCTAGTTGATATTTTGTTATCGCTTGAGCTCAACAATACTTCGCTGAATTCTACTTTGTCTCCGTTCTTTCCAGACAGGTGAGGTACATACAGGCTTTGACCTTCCTGTACTCTGAATTGCTGACCTGCGATTTTTACTACTGCAAACATGGCTATTCCAAAATTAAGGACGGCAAAGGTAGGAGTTTCAGGTTTAAACAGAAAGGATTAGCAGAAGTTTTTTGTTAACCTATCTGCATAAGTAGAAAGCAGTGGTGAAGCTAGGTACAAAACTACTATTTAGCTGCTGTTGTGTCACTCACTTGTACTTTGATATCACTATTCTGCAGTTGGAAATGGGAATGCTGATTAGGCTAATTATTAATATTAGGCTGATTATCAACTAAAACTGGTCTTTGATGCCCAGAATTCCGAAAGATGAAGTGATTGCGACGCAACAGACGATACCATGAAAACCGAAAGCTAGTATCTAAATAAATCTCTGATAATCCGCCAAATCAGTGT
>JANPIB010000121.1:0-40291 GCA_031424775.1 Chitinophagales bacterium
CTTCAATGATGAGAACGTGCTGCAACAGATTGAATACTTTTTTATGTAGTTATTTTTTCTACATAATTATTTCATTTTAGATAAACAATTCAATAAAAAGCACACTTCAATAAATAGTCATCCTTCTTAAAAGGAGCTGCAAGGTCTTTTTCAGTTTAAAATGCACCCGTATCCTTGTGCAAGGCGGACAATAGTGTGGTTAAACCTATGCTGCAGGTGCGACTTAACGATTGGGTGCTGTAAAGAGCTTTTTTATATAAATATGTTTATCTGTTACTAATTTTGTTTTACCGGGTTGAAGCGGAAGCAGGCTCTGCTGAGGAGCAACCTGCCAGGAATAAATCCGGTCAGATATGCATCTGTTTTAATAGCTATTAGCGCCTGTCTGATAGCTATCTTTTTTTATAGATGCTTTTCTGCCTTATGCCTCAAAAAACCTTTATCCTACCACACCTGTCACATATTCCTTTCCATTCCTTAATACAAAGTTTATCCTTGCTAAAAGATGTTTTGCTATTCTTATAATTGCTTTGTTTTTGTCCATACGTTTACAATACTCTTTGTACTTCATCAGCAGTGCCGGATCTTTTCGTACAACACTCCAGCTGCTTTCTACAATGGCAGCACACAGGTAATGATTACTTCGTTTGGTAATCCCTTTGGTTCTTTTAGTATCGCCACTGTCTTCTGTATCAGGAACCAATCCCACATAGCCGCATAAATGATCGAAGCGTTTGAAGCGTCTTATATCCTGCAATTCAAAAAGAATAACCGCTGCATTAATTTCTCCTATACCTGGTATGGTGCGCAAGAGCCTGATAAGTTCTGCATAACTTTCTTCTTTACACAGCGTCCGTATAGCACGGGTTGCTTCCAGAAGTAAGGACCGGGTTTGTAGGTAGTCTTTTATATGCAACTGCAAAGCGGTTTGTAAATGTGCAGACCCACCACAAGTCATTTGTTCTAAAGCCTTAATAAACCGGCAGCTCCAGTATTTTCCTTCTTCATGATCCATGGGTGCAGCCAGCCCGCTAAAATGCAACAGTTGCCATATGCGGTTCTTACTGCGGGTTTGGTTATTGACTATCCTTTCCCTTGTACGAACCAGTGTACGGGCATGCTCCCAGGAACTGTCGGGTATATAAATGCTTTGCACTTTACGGGACTGAAGATGATCACACAATTTACGGGCATCTATTTTATCCTGTTTACGCTTTCTCTCTTTATCACCGCTGGGTATATCTGCAGCATTAATAACCAAACAATCACTTCCAAGTCTGCTCAACACTCTTTGCGCAGTAAAGCCGCTAAAACCTGCTTCATAACCAATCTTATATGTGGCATTTGGATATCGCCGGTTTAAGTGCTTATGCAAAAGAACTGGATCGGCATTTTGTGTAAAATCTTCTAACTCGAACTCACTATCCTGAACATTTACACGCCAGCTTTTTTTATGGACATCTACTCCACAAAAAATAGTAGTGCCCGTAAAATCTAATTGCTTGTTCATGGCTCTTGCTTTTTGGTTGATTAAATTTATTCAACCTTTGAGCAAAAACTATCTCATACATGAGACCTTGAGGTGACGTATGTCTATCGAAAAAGCCGAAATAAACATCTAAAAACTTCCAACTACAAACGATGCAACATATCTCGTCCATTAAATACAAAAACTACAAAAGTTTCAGATTACTTACCGTTTCTCTCAATGAGTTTAACATCCTTGTTGGTCCAAATAATGCCGGGAAGTCTACAATAATAGGTTCACTTAAAATTTTGGCTGAGGGAATAAGAAAAGCAAAAACAAGGAAACCTACCTTAATCCGTTCAGATGTAGGATCAGAACTTTTCGGATATGAAATAGATTTGAATCAGGTACCTGTTGCAACAGAAAATGTGTTTCACAACTATGATGAGGATTCACCTGCGGTCATAAATTTCCGCTTATCAGATGACGGTTGTTTAATTGTTTTCTTCCCTCGCCGAGGTGAATGTTTTATGTATTATGAATCAGAAAAGGGAATTATAAGATCGCCTGGAGATTTTAAGAAGCATGTAAACCTAGAGATTGGATTTGTACCTATCCTTGGACCGGTAGATCATAGTGAAAAGTTATATCAGAAAGAAGCAGCTCGGTTAGCCTTGCTTACGTATACCGCATCAAGGAATTTCAGGAATATCTGGTATCATTATGGAGAAGATTTTTCCGAGTTCAAAGAACTAATAAAAGCGACTTGGCCCGGAATGGATATCGATCCACCAGAGGTCAACAGATCCTCTGAAGCCGCCACTCTCGACATGTTCTGTCCTGAGGAAAGAATTCCCAGAGAAATATTTTGGGCTGGTTTTGGATTTCAAGTTTGGTGTCAGATGCTGACTTACATTGTAAAAAACAAATCAGTGTCCCTCTTCTTAATTGACGAACCAGACATCTACCTTCATTCAGATTTGCAGCGCCAATTGTTAGGCATTCTAAAAGCCCTGGGACCCGACATTATCATCGCTACGCACTCAACCGAACTAATAAGTGAAGCAGAACTCAATGATATATTGATCATAAACAAGGTTAACCAATCCGCAAAGCGCATAAAAGACCCTACCCAGTTAAGAGATATCTTTCAAGTGTTAGGCTCTAATTTAAATCCTGTTTTGACCCAAATTGCAAAATCAAAACGCGTACTATTCGTGGAAGGAAAAGATTTTTACATTTTCTCGAAGGTTGCACGAATAATTAGAAAAGAGCAAGTAGCAAATAGGGCGGATTTCGCGGTTGTACCAATTGAAGGATTTAACCCCACACGACTTCGAGCATTTAAAGAAGGCATAGAAAAAACTATAGGGGCTACAATAGTGTCAGCTGTTATTTTTGACCGAGACTTCAGATCTGATTCTGAGTTGAAAGAAGAACGAAAAGATTTGGAGAACGGAAATTATTTTGCACATATTCATTCATGTAAGGAAATTGAAAATTTCCTGTTAGTTCCTGAAGCGATAAAAAAAGCAATTAACGACAGATTAAAAGAGTCAAATAACAGAACTGGAAGGGCAGACCAATTTGATGAAGACATTAATGAGTTGCTGGAATCTATATCCAATGAATTTAAACATCGCACTCAATCGCAGTTACAATCACATAGATTAAAGTATGAAAAGAGCATTAACCATAGAATAGACGAGTCGACGATAATCGAAAGATTGCTTAAAGAGTTTGATGAACAGTGGAATAATCTGAATCAAAGACTAAAGATAATTCCAGGGAAAGATTTCCTCTCGTCCTTAAATGGGAGACTACAAGAAGACTATAGAGTGACTATAACTGCGGCAAACATTATCAATAGCCTGCAAAAAACTAATGTGCCTGAGGAATTATTAATGTTAATTGAAGAAATAGATAGGTTTAGAAAAATGCCAGTATCATAACACCATCAGCGATGTTCACTAGCTCCATTAGGTCTAAGTGTTTCCGGTTCTGCCAAGTGTTCTATTCTGCCGCACGGTTGTTGGAGTGTCTTCCGGAGGGTGACCTGGAACACAGGATAAATTGAGCTCTCTGACCTCATGCCTTTGCAATACTTGTCCCCCCAGCTCTCTGTAGTGTTTCGTTCTGCTATCATGTATGATTTAAGTGGCGCTGCGCTAACACTTAAACCAACTGCCAATCAAGCTACACAAGCTCCAATTCCCCCGGTTAGTATAGACAACACCTCCAATGGTAAACACCAACAACGGCATAGAAAAAAGCCCGGTGCTATACACCGGGCTCGCTGCTTTTTTCAGCTTACTCTACTTTTTCTTTCTACCTGGTTTCCTCTGTGCTGAGCTTTTCTTTTTAGTAGGCTTATTCTTTCTAGGTTCAGCTGTTTTTTTTGACATACAATTACATTTTAGGTTAGTGAATTATTTACTCATGGCTGCAGCGTATTTCTTCCGTTCTTCCATGTTGTACTTTCAGAAGCGGTAACTGTACAGCCAGAATATAAGCAAATAAAGATATGCCTATAAGCGTAATTACAATATTTGATCAAGGTCAGCTGCTCGGGAATATTGTAAACCTTTTACGCCGTTGTTGAAATCCCGAAGTAAAAAGTTGGAACTTAAGCTTATAAGGGGCATAAAAAATTTCGAGAAATCGAGGTCTTTTTTGTTTTATACCAGGAGCTAAACTTTCTGCTGCCTATTTGTGTTTATTAATATCTAAAGCCTACCAACCTACCATGGAAGTAAAATTATTTATCGCAGAGAACCCTGCCACAGCAGAAGAGCAAGTAAATGACTGGTTACAATCGAACCCAGCAAAGATTCACCACGTTGCACAATCGCAAAGCGAAAAGAACGGCAGGTTCGTGTTTGTAATGTCTATTTACTACACTTTAAGCAACGCTTTAGTGCAGAAATGCCCTGAGATCGGTATGCAAGAAGCTGTGGCTGCAGCTATGTAAGTTGCTATTCCAACACCAACACAAGGTCTTCAGCTTTTACCAAAGTGCCTGCAGTTAAAACTATTTCCTTTACCGTTCCGTCCTTCAAAGCTGTGATAGTACTTTCCATTTTCATGGCTTCAAGGGTGAACAAAGGCATATTGGTTTTCACCTGCTCTCCCTCTTTCACAAAGAACTGTGAGATCTTTCCTTGTAATGGTGCTGCTACATGTTCAGCCTTTCCTTTTTCTGCTTTTTTGTGTTCATGCGTATGCACTTCAACCTGCTTATCCTGCACTTCGATTATACGAGTTTGACCGTTTAGTCTCATGAACACTTTCCGAATACCATTTTCATCAGCTTCGCCGATGGTGAGTAATCGAACAAGGATGTTCTTGCCTTTATCAATCTCCATGATCACTTCTTCATCCTGCTTTAAGCCATAGAAGAACTGTGGGGTTGGTATTTTTCGAACAGAACCGTAGGCAATTGATTTGTGATGATATTCTTCAAACACTTTTGGATAGAGGAGGTACGAAAGCAGATCAGTGTACTTTACATGTTCATCAAACTTTTCCTTAAATAATTCAAACTCCTTCTCAAAGTCGATTGGTTTTAGGTGCTCATTTGGTCTTTCGGTAAAAGGCTTGATATCTTTCAAAATGATCTTTTGCAGCTTGGGATCAAATCCACCAACTGGTTGTCCAATCTCACCTTTGAAAAAAGATACAACCGATTCAGGAAAAGCCAGCGTTTCGCCTTTTGAATAAATATCTTCTTTTGTTAATCCATTACTCACCATGAACAAAGCCATATCACCAACGATCTTAGAGCTTGGAGTAACCTTCACAATGTCTCCAAACATCTCATTCACTTCCCGATATGTTTTTTTGATCTCTTCCATCTTATCGCCCAAACCAAGACTTGTTGCCTGTGGTTTAAGATTAGAATATTGCCCACCAGGAATTTCATGATAGAACACTTCTGCACTGCTTGCTTTGAGATCACTTTCGAAAGGATAGTAATATTCTCTTACCGTTTCCCAGTAAGTTGAATGACGATTCAGCTCTTCAATATCATAGGGATTCTCTCTTTCATGAAACTTCATCATCTCTACGATAGAATTGAAGTTGGGCTGAGAGGTTAATCCAGACAATGCACCAATAGCACAATCCACTACATCAACACCAGCTTCTATTGCTTTTAAATAAGTAGCAGATTGCAGTGAAGATGTATCGTGTGTGTGTAGGTGAATCGGAATGTTCACCGTTTGCTTTAACTCACTCACCAGTTCATAAGCAGCCCACGGTTTTAGCAAACCGCTCATGTCTTTGATAGCGAGAATGTGAGCACCTGCATTTTCTACGTCTTTAGCAAACTGTTTGTAGTACTGTAAGTTGTATTTTGTTCTTGAAGGATCTTGTATATCCCCAGTATAACAAATTGCGACTTCAGCAATTCCTTTGGTTTTGTTACGAACTGCTTCGATGCTTTTTTCCATGTTCGGCATCCAGTTCAGCGAATCGAATATGCGGAAGACATCAACTCCATTCTCCCAACTCTTCACTACAAATTCTTCTACCAGGTTATCGGGATAGCTTTTGTATCCAACGGCATTTGCACCTCTCAAAAGCATCTGTAATAAGATGTTTGGAATGGCTTTACGCAATAATTGCAATCGCTTCCAGGGATCTTCGTACAAAAATCTCATGCAAACATCGAAAGTGGCACCACCCCAAACTTCCATACTAAAAGTTTGTGGGAATGATTGTGCAAAAGCACTGGCTACCTTCAACATATCCTGACTTCGCAATCTGGTAGCAAGTAATGATTGATGACCATCTCTGAATGTTGTATCCGTATAATGAATCTTTTTTTCGCTTTTAAGCCATTTGGAAAATTCTTCCGGACCAAGTTTATCCATCAACTGTTTTGTGCCATCAGGAATCGGCTTATTATCATCGTAATGAGGCAGAACAGCTTTTTCAAAATGTTTTGAATGATCTGGTTTCGCCACATCAGGGTGACCATTCACAGAAACTTCGGCCAGGTATTTCAGGATTTTGGTTCCTCTATCTTTCAGCGGTTTGAGGGTGAATAGTTCAGAATGATTGTTCAGGAAGTTTACTGTTGCATTTCCTGCAATGAATTCAGGATGATTAATAATGTTCAGCAGGAAGCGAATGTTTGTTTTAACACCTCTAATTCTGAACTCTTGCAAAGCCCTCTTCAACTTTGCAGCGGTATCTGGTACTGATTGTGAGTGAGCGGTAACCTTAACCAATAGTGAATCAAAAAACGGAGATATTTTAACTCCATTGTACACACTTCCTTCATCTAACCTAATCCCGAAACCTTCTGCACTACGGTAAGCCAGCACTGTTCCGAAATCAGGCATGAAGTTGTTCTCTGGATCTTCTGTTGTAATTCGGCATTGTATGGCAAAACCATTTTTGCGAATTTCATTCTGCCTGATGTTAATCTCATGACTATCCAAAGGATATCCTTCAGCAATATGGATCTGAGTTTTTACAATATCGATACCGGTGATCATCTCAGTAACAGTATGCTCAACCTGAATCCTGGGATTCACTTCAATGAAGTAAACATTATCCTTTTTATCTACGAGGAACTCAACAGTTCCTACATTGTTATATCCAACAGCTTTACAAATCCTCACTGCATAATCGTATACCTGTTGTTTGGCTGCTTCAGAAAGATTTACTGAAGGTGCGACTTCCACGATCTTCTGAAAACGTCTTTGTAAAGAACAGTCTCTTTCAAAAAGATGAACAATATTACCATGCCTGTCTCCTACAATTTGCACCTCTATGTGCTTAGGCTCTTCTATAAATTTTTCGAGAAAAACGGTATCATCACCAAAAGCATTTTTGGCTTCTCGTTTAGCCTCATCAAAACTTTGCTCCAATTCATCTTCAGAACGAATCACCCTCATTCCTCTTCCACCACCACCTGCAGCAGATTTTAGCATTACGGGGAAACCGATCTTACTTGCCTCAGCCCTTGCAATGTTTGCATCAGTAAGATCTTTCTCACTGCTGCGGATCAAAGGAACCTGGCATGACTCCGCTTTTTGCTTAGCCAATACTTTATCACCTAACTGCTTCATCACCTCAGGAGATGGACCAATAAAAATGATCCCATTCTCAGCACAGGCTTTTGCGAACTCAGCGTTTTCTGAAAGAAAGCCATATCCTGGATGGATCGCTTCTGCTTCACAACTCTTCGCAATGTGAATTATTTCCGCAATATTCAGATAAGGTTTCAACGGATCACTCTCATCACCTATCTGGTAGGCTTCGTCTGCCTTATAACGGTGAAGTGAGTACCTGTCTTCATAAGTAAATACGGCTACGGTACGAATATCCAATTCTGTACAGGCTCTGAGAATTCGGATCGCAATTTCTCCCCTGTTAGCAACAAGCAGTTTCTTAATTCGATTTGGCATTTAGAAAGTTATGATTTTTAGTGCAAGAACAACAATCTAACAAATTACGTACCTGACTGATTAAGAGTACAAAGCAAAATGCAGCTAAATAATTATAGAGCCTGTCTTAGGTTGATAACAAAGTTGCAACTTTCATTAAAAAACGCATAGTTTAGCTACAACTAGCTGCACATTCCCATAATGCTTTCGGCAACTACGATACAGCAACCTATCATTGACACTGGTTTACATCCTGTAGCACAGTCTATTCTTCGTGTGCTTCTTTATTTCAGGATTTTTAATTATCCCATCAAGAAAGTAGAGCTTTTCCGATATGTAATATCAAGCAACAGGATCGAGGTACAAACAACTTTGGCGAAACTCATTGGGGAAGGATATGTTTCTTCCCAAGATGATTTTGTTTGGGTAATGAATGATGCTGAGATTATTGCAGACAGGTTATCAGGTAATCAAAATGCAGAAAAATATCTGAAAATTGCCCGAAAACAAGCCAGGCTGCTCTCATGGTTTCCTTTTATTAAATGCATTTGCATTTCAGGCTCTTTATCTAAGCTTTACATGGATGAGCATAGCGATATCGATTACTTCATCATTGCTAAAGAAAGAAGGCTTTGGCTTACTAAGCTTTTGATGTCTGCCATTGTCGTTATATTGGAGTTCATAGGACGTAAGAAGTATTTCTGCCCGAATTATATTATCACAGAAAACAACCTTGAGATCGCTGATAGAAATGTTTATACAGCAATGGAGATCATCACACTCATTCCGTTGTATAATGAAACTGAATATGATCGTTTTCTTGAAGCAAATAACTGGGTTACCGAGTACTTCCCTTTTTTTGAAAAAAATGTCGTAGTTAACAGTTATGCTTACCGGCTAAAGATTTTAAACAGTTTTTTTAGAGGAAGTTTTTTTACATGGTTGGATACAAGAATTTTCAAATTCTACAAACGCAGGTTCGCTAAAAAAATACGAAGCGGGAAGATCATTGCTTTTGATAACGATATGGTGATCACAGAAAATGATTTTAAGTTGCACCTTAACGGTCATAGAAAAAGAATTTTGCAGAAACATCGGCAGAACATCTTGGAATTTGAAGACAGGTACGGAGTTATCCTTTAACTTTTAAATTGTATGCCAGCGATACTTTTTACGCACTCTTATTTTTTAGCGTTCGATCCAAAGCAGAAGAAAGCAGGTAATGCTTATCCTCCACTTGGAACTCTATATGCTGCCGCATTGATGAGAGATCATGGGTATGATGTGAGTTTGTTTGATAGCATGTTGGCAGATTCTCCTGAACATATTGTGCCTTATCTCGAGAAGCGTCCAAATTATCTCGTGATCTACGACGATGGCTTCAACTACCTAACCAAGATGTGCCTCACCAATATGAGAGAGGCAGCTTTCAGAATGGCTGAGCTGGGAAAACAATTTGGCTGCACTGTAATTGTTTGCAGTTCTGATAGTACTGATCATTATTCTTTATACCTCGCAAATGGAGCAGACCATGTAATTTTTGGTGAAGGAGAAATGACGTTGTTAGAGTTGATCACTAATCTTGAAGCAAACGATCAACTACAACAGATACCAGGCTTAGCATATAAAACACCAGATGGTATTCATAACAATGGAAGAAGAGGTGTAATCAGGAACCTCGATGAACTTCCTGTTTCTGCCTGGGATCTCGTGAACCTAAGGTCTTACAAATCTCTCTGGAAGAAAAAACACAAATATTTTTCAATGAATCTTGTAGGAAGCCGTGGCTGCACTTTTAAATGTAATTGGTGTGCAAAACCGTTGTTCGGTAATCGGTATCATGCAAGGTCAGTAGAAAACGTTGTTAGTGACCTAAAACTATTGGTGAATGAATTTGGAGCTGAGCAGATATGGTTCTGTGATGATATCTTCGGATTGAAGCCTGGATGGTTACAACAATTTGCTGAAGCGGTTCAAAGAGAAAAACTGAAGTTTAGATTCAAAATACAATCCAGAGCCGATCTATTGCTGGAAAAAGATACAATCAAACACCTGGCAGCTGCAGGTTGTGAAGAGGTTTGGATTGGTGCAGAAAGTGGCTCGCAAAAGATTTTGGATGCCATGGATAAAGGCACTACAGTTGAACAGATATACATGAGCCGTATGTTACTGAAGAAGTTCAACATCAAGTCAGCGTTCTTTCTTCAATTTGGTTATCCCGGAGAAACAAAAGAAGATATTGATGCAACATTGAAGATGGTAATGGACTTGATGCCTGATAATATTGGCATTTCAGTTACTTATCCATTACCGGGCACAAAATTATTTGAGCAGGTTAGTACAGAATTAAGCGAAAAGAGCAATTGGGAACACTCAGATGAATTAGCGATGATGTTTACCAATACTTACCCTAAAGAATTCTATAAAATACTTCAGCGATATGTGCATAGTAAGTATAGAGAGAAACAAGGTTACAGCACCATCAAAAATTCGCTTACACAGCCCGGAAAGTTCAGTTTAAAGGAAATATTTACAGGAAGCAAAGCTTTGTACTATTCTGTCCTTAGGCTATCTAAACAACGTGAGTTAAAAAAATTCCAGTTGGTGTATGAAAGCAGCTTTTGACGATAGTGCAGCAACTTACGATGAAGATTTTACCAATACATCTATCGGCAGACTTCAACGAAAACAGGTATGGAAATACCTAAAACTCGTTTATGCCAATGGCTTTCCAAAACATACGATTGAACTGAATTGCGGCACGGGAGAAGATGCTGTTTTTTTAGCTGAACAGGGTAGTGCTGTCTTGGCAACTGATATTTCGGAGCAAATGTTATCCGTAGCAAAAGCGAAGATTTTGACGAATGGTTTTACAAGTCGTATCACTACTCAAAAACTTGATTTGTCAAACTTTTCCTCAACTGAATTTTCACAGACATATGACTTGGTATTTTCAAATTTTGGCGGATTAAATTGTCTAAACAAAAAAAACCTTGAAAACCTTTTGAATGAGTTACGAACAGTCCTGAATTCGAAAGGAAGAGCTATTCTGGTGATCATGCCAAAATTCTGTGCCTGGGAGTCATTGTATTTCACCACAAGATTAAGTTTCAAAAAAGCTTTCCGCAGAAGATCTGATTTACCAATCAAAGCATCAGTTGGCAGTAATGAAGTTGAGATATGGTACCATAATCCGAAAAGTATCAGGCAAATAGCAGGCAAATATTACAAGATCAAAAATGTACAACCAATTGGCATTTCGCTACCTCCATCTTATCTCCAAAAAACATTTCTTAGTAATAAAGGAATTCTGAATGGATTGAATACTTTGGAGAACCATCTAAACAAATATTCATTTTTGGCTGGCTTATCTGATCACTACTTAATAGATCTTGAACTGAGATGAGGATATTGCTGACACATGGATATTTTTTGCAGGAAGATGAGAAAGAAAAGCTCATCATGAAGCCTTATGTACCTTTAGGCATTCTGTACATCTCTGCATTTCTTGAACAACAGGGTTTTGACAACGAAGTATTCGATTCAACATTTTCTGATAAACAAACTTTCTTCAAATACCTGGATGAATTCAAGCCTGAAATCATTGGCCTTTACACCAATTTGATGACCAAGCTGAATGTATTGCAGATTATCAGTCACATCAAAACACATCATCCTAAAACCATTATTGTACTTGGGGGACCTGAAGTAAGAGCCAGTGCAGAAAAATTTCTTCTGCGTGGTGCAGATATCATCGTAATTGGCGAAGGTGAAATAACGATGCTCGATGTGGTGCAACATTTCAGTCAACAAAAACAAGCGTCGGATTTATTATTGGTTCCAGGCATTGCATTAATTCATGAAGGGCATTATGTACAAACATCAGAAAGAAGCAAAATAGCTGATGTAAATACCTTACCGTTTCCAAACAGGAAGAAAGTAAATCTTGATCTCTACCTGGAAACCTGGACAAAGCATCATGGAAAAAATGCGATCTCAGTAAATACGATGAGAGGTTGTCCCTACTCATGTAAATGGTGTAGCAGAGCTGTGTACGGTGCTAGTTACAGGAGAAGATCGCCAGAACTTGTTGCAGAAGAGCTACAGCAGATATATAAATCCTATTCGCCTGATAGCATTTGGTTTGTTGATGATGTGTTCACTATTCATCATCGGTGGTTGAGTGAGTTTAATGAAGCACTGAAACAAAAGAATCTAAATATCTCATACGAATGCATCACCAGAGCTGATCGTTTGAATGAAGATGTGATCAAAACACTTAAAGAAAGTGGTTGTTTTAGAGTTTGGATAGGTGCAGAGAGTGGATCTCAGAAGGTTATTGATCTGATGGATAGAAGAGTGAAGGTTGAACAGGTTCGGGATATGATACAATTAGCTTCAAAACATGGAATTGAGACAGGCACATTCATCATGCTGGGATATCCTGGAGAAACCGAAACGGATATTAAAGAAACCATTCATCACCTGAAAACTTCAGCTCCTGATCATTTCACCATAACTGTAGCCTATCCAATTGCGGGAACGGAACTATACCAAGAAATTGAGCCGATCAAAATCAACAATGTTGAATGGCATAGCAGTACTGACAGAGAAATTGACTTTAAACGGACGTACTCTAGAAAATATTATAATCATGCAGTACAGCATGTAGTTACCTCAGTCAAAGCACATAAGCTTACTGTTAAAGGAAAACACTTACAAGCTTTCAAGCAAAGAATGATGTCAGCAAAAGCAAGGATGGGAATGGAGTATCAAAAGATGCTTTTCAAAAGTGTATGATGAGAGAGCAGTCCTTCCTTATACTAACTCCAGGTTTTCCAAAAGATAAAGATGATACGACTTGCATTCCTTCTATTCAATCATTTGTGAAATGTCTAAAACGAGAACACCCAACGTTGCAGATTATTGTGGTGGCTACAGATTATCCTTACACCTCTGAGCCTTATACATGGAATGGTGTTGGAGTGATTCCATTAAATCATAACAACAGCAAACGTCTCAAACGATATGCACAACTGATAAAGGCTTATACAACTTTGAAGCAGCTAAAAGCAAAAAATGAATTTGCTGGAATACTAAGTCTATGGTGCAGTTACACAGCTTTACTAGGACATTTTTTTGGAAAGAGAAATGGAATTCAACATTACTGTTGGCTAAGAGGTCAAGACGTAAGAAAAGGAAATCATGTCGCAAGATTCTTCAGCAACAGATCTCATGAACTAATTTCATTGGCTCCAGCAATGAACGACGAGCTGGAAAAGAATTATGGCTATCGAGCAAAAAAGATCATCCCAATGGCTGTGGATAGTGAAACATTTAGCGACTTTCAGCCAAGCAAGAAAGATATAGATATCATTGGTGTTGGTTCACTAACTCAATTAAAGCAATGGAATGTATTTGTTGATGTTGTAGCCGAATTAATAAATATAAATCCAACATTGAAGTGTTATTTGTGTGGTGATGGCAGTGAAAGAAAAAAACTTGAGCATCTCATCTCATCAAAGGGTTTATCAACCAACATTAAATTAACTGGTGAGTTACCTTATCAGCAAGTATTGGAGTTGATGAGTCAATCGAAAATTTTGATACACCCTTCTTCCTATGAAGGTTATGCCGCTGTTTTTGCTGAGGCACTATTTGCAGGATGTCATTGCATCAGCTTTGTTGATCCAGAACAGCAGCCAATCAATCATTGGCACATAGCAAAGAGCAAGGAAGAGATGGTAAAGATGTGTAAAGATGTTCTTCAGCTCCCCTTAGAAGAGTTTTGTTCTTTAAAACAATACAGCATGGAAGAGTGTGTTGGGGATATTTTAAATCTTTATAACTTCTGGAAGACTTCTACCATTCCTCTTGCTATTGCAGAGAAAGATAGCTTGGCTTTAAAATGAGCTAACACCGATCGCTGCATCTCCTCTTTATCAATCACCAAGCTTTTATTAAGGGCTTCTACTAAACATTGCACATCGCCAGGTTGAAACAAGATTCCGCAGCTTCCATTATCCGTCATCATGATAAAAGAAGGGATATTGGAAAGGATAGGAATACATCCACAAGACATTGCTTCGCAAACTGCGATTCCACTTCCTTCATAGTGTGAAGTAGAGATAATAAAATCAGCACTGCTATACCATTGGCTCATCTCCGAATGAGATACTTTTCCATTGAGTTTGATTTTATCCTCCATTCCCAAACTACTGATTGCTTTTTTAACATCATCTTCAAGGTCATTATCACTGTAAATCATATATAGCTTTACCTCATCATTCATCTTTGCAAACTTGGAAAATGCCTGCACAGCAGTTAAAGGATCTTTGTTTTGATTAAATCTACCTACCCACAAATAAACAAGTGAATCTATTGCTCCGGTTACCTCTTTGGCTGTTTGCTTTGGAAGTTGATTAAAGATCGATGAGGCCTCCATTATTTCATAAACCATTCTCTGTTCTACAAGGTTTTTCTTAATCCACGGATATGCTAAACCTTTCGCCGAAAAAAAATAAGCATCAATAGAACCCTTGGCAAACTTCTGAATAACGGATCTGAGGCTTCCAATCGATTTCTCTGCATGATGCTGCACGATGATCTTTACCTTTTTTAACAGCATCTTTCGTAGCAGCATCAATTGCATAGGATACATCAACCCGGCAACAATCACCACATCTGGAGCCAGCTGCTTTACATAATTGTTGATCCCAAGAACATAGGCAAATCGTTTGTAAGGAAGGAAATGATGTGCAACGCCATTATTATTAGTGATCGAAGAAGTACCGATGACCTTTACATCATGCACTTCAACATATTCCGACAAAGCTTGTAAAACTCCATTGAAAAATCGAGCTTTCTCGAGCCATGCTTCTGGTGTAGAAAAGGCTATATCCGGATGATATGATACATGAACAACTCTCAGGCAAAAAGATTAAGCTCTAAATTTAACGTATGAACATCAAAGATGTGGTAAAAGAAGGTGTCGAAGTATCCTTGATCCACGATCAAGTATTTACCATTCTTACACCTTCCTTCAAAAAACAACTAGATCAATTCCTCAACCGCTATTCTGCCACCATTCAGCAAGAATCATCTCAAACAATCCCGTTTTTAGAATATCATCAGCTTCCATTTAGCAATGCTGCAAAAGGTGAGCAATGGAAATTTCGCAGAAGTAGTTATCAAGTTGTCAGGTCTCTTCTTAGCGAAAGTTCATCTCAAAATATTTTAGAAATTAGTGGATGGAATGGATGGCTGACACACCATCTTGTGAGTTGGGGACACACTGTTGTTTCATGTGACATCTTTCCAGATGAGGTAACCGGCCTTTCTGCAAAAAAACACTACAAACAACAGTGGCTTGCTATACAGGCCGATACATCAAATCTTGATTTCTTTAAAGTGAAGTTTGATGTAATCATTGTGAAT
Source organism: Chitinophagales bacterium (assembly GCA_031424775.1). GTDB lineage: Bacteria > Bacteroidota > Bacteroidia > Chitinophagales > Chitinophagaceae > JAEZDC01. The sequence goes on from JANPIB010000121.1 coordinate 15,304, forward strand.
CATTGCCTGGCATATATGGAATATCCCGCAAGTTTTGTCTCTGAATTACAAACGCTCCTTTCGGAAAATGGAAAGATCATATTGCTGGGTCTTGCCGTTTTCAAAGATTCAAGTAGAAAAGCGAACGAGACTGAGCAATTCAAACATCATTACAAAGAAAAATATGGATTTAATATTTTTCTAAGACCAACCAAAGGGTATCTTGATTCCCAAGATCAGGTTCAGTTGCAACATCTTGGTTTCAAATTTTTTAAATACCCTGACTACAAGTTAAGAAATCTTCTGTGTGCAATCGTAAGTACTAAACCAAAATATCTATACGGAGTTTATACTTGCCTCACTTGACAATCCCACAAAAAAGTTACTTTTATTGCAATGGATCGTTCGAAAGTTTTATTGTTTAATCCGAAGAGCTGTGATCACAATTACAGGATACCAAATTCAATCTTATCGGTAGCAGCTTCAATAGAGGGAAAGTTTGATTATGTGATTGTAGATGGCAATCTGGAACCTGACCCGTATCAAAAAATAGAAACTCATCTTAGCATTGGCAACTTCAAGTACTTTGGTTGTACTGTAATGCCTGGTCCGCAATTACAGCAAGCAATTCCTTTCAGTAAAAAGATCAAGCAGAATTTTCCACGTGTTACAATTATCTGGGGTGGATATTTTGCAACCAACCAACATAAGGTTGCTCTCAAGTCTGGGTATGTTGATTTTGTTATCAACGGACCTGGTGATATTGCTTTTCCAGCTTTGCTTGATGCCTTAGAAAATGGAAAAGATCATTCATCGATTAACAGTTTGATCTACAAGACTAGTGACAATATCTTCAAAACACCCAAAGATGAATTGCTTGATCAGGATTTACTCCCTCCATTACCATATGATAAGTTGAATGAGTTCTATCCAATTTCAGGATATCTTGGTAAAACTTTTTTGGGTAAACGAACCATTGCATATCACTCAAGTATTGGTTGCCCTTTTAAATGTTCTTTCTGTGCAGTAGTTCCAATTTATGAGGCAAGATGGAAAGGTAAGTCTGCAGTCAATATCTATAAAGACATCAAATACCTGAAAGACAAGTTTGATGCTGATGCAATAGAATTTCATGACAATAATTTCTTTGTTTCGGAGCAAAGAGCAGTTGAATTTGCAAAGTTGATCGAAAAAGAAAAAATGCAGTGGTGGGGAGAAGCCAGGATAGATACAATGGATAAATATTCTGATGAATCTCTGTCATTACTGAGAAGAAGTGGTTGTGTAATGATTTTCTTTGGTGCCGAAAGTGGTAACGATGAAGTGCTAAAGAAGATGGACAAAGGTGGTAAGCAGAATCGGCAGCAGATATTAGATTTTGCAGCTCGATTAAAAGCATTTGATATTATACCTGAATACTCCTTTGTTCTTGGCACTCCTGGAGAAACAGAGCGACACACTGAGCAAATGATAGATCAGGAGATCTCATTTATTAAGGAAGTTAAACAAGTCAATCCCAAAACAGAGATCATCATCTACATATTCAGTCCTGTACCAACTGAAGGAACTGATTTATACAATGAGGTAATGAAGCAAGGTTTTCGCTTTCCCGAAAATCTTGAAGACTGGCTGAAACCACAGTGGACAAATTTTGATCTGAGAAAAAATCCTTTAACGCCTTGGCTAAAACCATATATGATTGACAAGATCAGGAATTTCGAAACGGTGCTAAATGGATTTTATCCAACGGTTAGTGATGTAAAATTAAGCTCCACAAAAAGAAACATACTCCGGCTGGCGTCTGTAGCAAGATACAAGACCGGCTTTTATTCAAAGCCAGTAGAAATCAAAACACTTCACCGAATCTGGAAATATCGTCAACCTGAAACGGAGGGCTTTTAGTTATGCCAGCAGTAATTAAAAAGTCAGTAAAGAACTTGTTTTCGTTTGCCGCTATAAAATGGGCAAAGCGATACCTGACGAGAGATCGAACTTATTCATTCAGCGGACTAAAATTACAAGTACACAAAGATGTTTTCCATCCCGGTTTATTCCGAAGCACAAAAGTGATGGTGAATTGGTTGAATGAGCAAGAGTTAAAAAATAAGACTGTTCTTGAATTGGGTTGCGGCTCTGGATTGATTGCATTGATTGCAGCTCAAAAAGGAGGAGTAACAACTGCTGTTGACATCAATCCCAAAGCAGTAGAGAATACAACGATCAATGCAGCCAATAATAACCTAAAAACTACCTGTTACTCATCAAACTTGTTTGCAGATATTCCACCGACCGAACGATTTGACTATGTGTTGATCAATCCACCTTATTTTCCCGGAGATCCCTCTAATGACTATGAACATGCATGGTACTGCGGTAAGGATTTCAGCTACTTCCACAAACTCTTTGAGCAAATAAAAAAAAGACCACCGAGAGAATCTTATTACATGATCTTATCAGATAGCTGTGATCTTACTACTATCGCCAGGATTGCGAAAGCAAGGCAACTCACACTGAATAAAACTTACAAAAAGAAAACCTGGGGAGAAACTTTCTTTATTTACAAAGTGGAAGAAAGTATCCTTAGCTGATATCCTGATTTTTTAAATGAATGAAAAAAGAGCTGCCCTTATCAGGTTCACTTATTACTTTAATGCTTCCACCTGAAGCAAGAATCTGGGACTTGATCATATACAATCCCAAGCCTTTACCCTGCTTACCCGAATGAAATCTTTGATATAGTCCAAAAATCCTGTCACCGTATCTATTAAGATCAATACCGATTCCATTGTCGGTAAAAGTGAGCCGCACTCCTTCATCTGTTTTCTCTGAGCTAATACTAATTTGGAGTTTCCTATCTGGCGATGCATACTTAATTGCATTGGACACAAGATTCAGAAAAATACTCTCCATGTGAATTCGATTATACTCCGTTCCTTCTATAGCTGAAAAGTCACTGAGTAGTTCTCCTCCTGCTGCTTTAAGTAGTGATTGAACATTTCGACGAGTAAGTTCTGTTACATCTACAAATCGTACGTATTCTGTATCCACATTTGGGTTAGCACGAATTACTAAAACGTTGATCAGATCATTTAATGTGTCATTGAGTTGATGTGTGCATTCGTCGAACTTATCAAGAAGCTCTATATTGAATGAGTCGTCCATCTTCTGCCTGTTGAATAATGTAAGCAAACTCATTAGGTTAGCTACAGGTGCTCTAAGGTTATGAGAAGTAATGAATGAAAACTGTTGCAGATCTTTATTATATTTCGTTAACTCATTGGTCAAAGCATTTTGTTCTTCAAACATTTGCTTACGTTCTGTGATATCTCTGAAACTTACCAATATACCCGCAATATGCTTGTTGTCAACCATATTCTTCCCCTTTGCTTCTACCCATTTCAATCCTCCATCTTTAGTAATAGATCGATAATCAGCATAGGTTTCATCATAATCTTTAATGATAGATGCAAGTTTCTCCTGCACATACGAAATATCTTCATGATAAATGAACTCAAATCCGTTTTTCCCAACAAGTTCTTCCGGATCGAAACCAATGAGATTCGTTACTGAAGGAGATGCATATTGAATCACTGCATTTTCATTAATGATCACTACAGCATCAAAGGAATATTCAATTATCGCTTTGAATTTTTCTTCACTCTCCTTCTGTGCTTTCTCAGCTTTCCGTTGCTCCGTGATGTTTGTAGAAGTGATAAATATCCCTGAACCAACTTCACCGAGATCTAAGGAACGAAACACATGGCAATAAATATGTAGTTCACCTGCTTCATCTTTGAACTCAGTATCCCTTTCCTGCTCTATTCCAGATACTGCCATATCTAAGAGTAAAATGTATTCATTCGCTTCTGCAGGGTCGGTCAAATCAAAAAAAGACAAACCGGATTGCAGTTCTTGTCTGAAAAAAAATGGCGAATGTTCCTGAGCAGATTTATTGTAAGAAATTACTCTCAACCTACTGTCAAGAATTATGAACGACTCTTTGGTGTTATTCAAAAGGAGACTAAGTCTTTGCTCAGTTTGCTTTAAAGCCTCGTCTGCTATTTTTTTTGCCTGGATATCTTTACAAATGATAACAATGGCATTTACCTGCTCATTTTGCAACATGTTTGTACCTGAAACCTCAACATATTGCAAGGTACCTACTAAATTCTTCATCCTCACTTCAACAGGGGGTGCTGAATCGTTAGAGACAAGCTGGTGCATCCAGGTTTTTAAGATATTTTGATCTTCCTGATGCACAATTTGCAAGATAGATCCACCAACTATCTCATTAGGATAATACCCAAGAACCTTTGTAACAGAATTGTTTATGTATGTAATGCCCATATCAGAACCGGCAAGAAGAAAAATGTCTTGAGAATTGTGAAACAGAGCTTTGAATAAAGCTTCCGTACTAGCTAAATGATACTCTGCTTCTCTCATACTAACAGCTTCGGATCTATTAATTTGGGCTGTGCCAAATATAAAAAAGGAAATGGACTTTATTAACTATGCTAATAATCAACTCCTATTTTTTTATAAGATATTGATAATAAGTTCATACCCCATTATTTACACTTGAGGCTTTCGTCTATCACTAATTTGATCTGCAAGCAAAGCTCCTTTTTTACATCTACTCCATCTTTAGTGAAAATGATGAATGCATATCCCCTGCAAACGTCTAAAACGGGGAAAATTCCATTAAAGCCCGGAGCAGAAAATGCAACAGGATCGTCTTTCTCGTTCTTTTCAATAATCCATGAACCCATGGCAAGATCTGCCTGCGAAGCTTCTTTCGGAACGTTTTTCAATTCTGTTACTTTTGCCTGCATGCTAAGTAAGATTTTCACAGATTCCTCGGTAAGGACTTGTTTCCCATTGAACATTCCTTTGTTTAACAGCATGGAAAGGAAATTCAGGTAGTCGAAAGCTGTTGATTTAGCACCTTCAGCAGGATTTGGGGCACGATCATAATCCTCATTTGCGAAACTTGTATTCCTCATCGCAAGAGGACCAGTAAGTTTTTCTTTTATAAGTCTATCAAATGGCTTTTTGGCGATAATTTCTAAAACTCGTGCTGCTATCTTAAATCCAACGTTGCTATAATAGACCTCAGTTCCAGGATTTGTTTTTATTTCCCTGTTTATTGCAATATGCTCAACTTCTTCCTGGAGGTTTTTGAACTTACCCTTCTCAAATGCCTTAGCTCCATCGAGACCCGTATTGTGAGTGATACAATGCCTTACAGTAATATACCCTTTACCATATTTAGAAAAGGTCGGTAAGTAGGTACTCACCTTATCATCCAACCCCAATTTACCTTCCTGCACAAGCATCATTACCAGGGCTGCAGTTAACCACTGGCTACTTGCATCTATTGATTGGGGTGTTTTGAGGTTGAATTCACCTGACTCATGCTTGTACATCGTTTTCCCATCTTTCACCATGGCAACCACATAGTTTTTACCAAGCTGATCTTTAGTTTTTTGAAGTTGAGCAGTTAATGCAGCTGTATCAACCTGGGCAAAAGATGCAATGCTAAACACTAGAGAAAATAAAATAGGTAACAATGATCTTCTGAATGCAGCCATGATTATGGAGGAATTTGATGCATGATACATATTTTTTAGCAGATGACTGCTGTTCAATGCTGTTAAACAAGGGTGTAAAAAAACAGCCACTTCAATGAGTGGCTGTTAATGATCTTTCTATTCGGATAGATATGATATTACTTTTCCCGAACAATTCTTCCATACTGGTTGATCTCACGGATTTTTCCATTTACCAGGCGATAATCTTCATGGATGATGTTATGATCCCTTGATCCATTTTTCATTAGATAAGATTCGTCGGTCCAACTAAGTACCCATTGATCTGATTTATCTGCAGATAACTTAACGTCTACCGGAAGAACGGCAACATACTGGATATTGGCTGAACTGATGCCACTAAAATAACCTCGTATGATCTTTTTAGCCGAATCTGCAGTAGTATTAAACTCATCCCCATCTTTTAGCCGGATCGTAACCGAGTCAGCTAAAAGCGTAAAGGCACTGTCTAATTTATCGGAACTGAGCCATTTATTCCAGTTCATTACTTTGATGGTGTTTTCGTCGCTACCGATAGATGGCTTGCCCTTATAGACTACCTCCATTGGTAAAGCAACTACTGTTTCTGTTTTGCTTTCATTCGCTGTTTTTGAATTGCAGGCTAAAAATATGGTGCTAAGGATCACCATTGTTGGGAGCATATTTTTTCTCATTATTAGGAGTTTGTGGTAAAATACAATCCCTCTTTGATATATGCAATAGGCAGATCACAGTAAGTTCGTTGATTCGGTACAGAGAAATATGATATTTGTAAAATCCAGGCTAAAACAGGGTATCTACTCCATAAATATTACCTTCTGCATCTTCGATGAGATACAGAGAAAGCTCATATTTAATAATAGGGTCATTTTGCTTGTACAATGCAGCAATGAAATTCTTGGTTAGCATGTACTCATCTCCTTCTTTTAAAGGACCGGTGTTGTAATATATGGATTGTTGGATAGGCTTGCTCTTGAATTTGGCAAGGAAGTTTTCATACTCAGTAAACGTATGCTCATTATCGAATCCGATCTTAACGATCACAAACCGACGATTTCCTTTGTCGAGTGGAGTTTTGATAAATGAAAGCACCTCAAACTTACTAAGTGTATCCACCAAGGTGGTATCCTTCAGCCAACGAGTGAAAATACTGTCTGTTTTGGTACTGTACCTTTTACTAAGTGTAAAGCCCGCTTCGTCGAGTATCTCACGATCAGTAATATTGCTTGCACCCCATGCATCCAGGTGATCGTAAAGAAAGTCAATATCGTAGTGATAGAGTTTATTTTTAGCTACCTTAATAAAATTCTTTTTTGCTTGCAATAGCTCTACGACAGCATCTCTGTTTTTGGTGAGAGAAGCCCTCATTTTAGCTGGAGCTGCATAATGCACTACAGAATCGTACACCTTGCTAGCAGAATCATAATCATTTATCCGAAAAAGGTAGTTGTACTGAATGATGTACCTATGTAACAAGTAAGCTGGTGACTGAATCTTTTCAAGCAAATTCAGAACGTTTGAGTAAGCTTCTCTTTTCGGACTTTTTGAAGCCTTATATGCAGCTAGAACATTGTTGTAAGTTAAGTCGTCTTCAAAAAGCTTGGCTGTTGCATTCCTCCAGAACTTCGTTTCCTTCATAAGAAGTGAATCGCCATTGCCACTATTTAATAGATCATCAAACTTGGGTAGGGCAGCTTTAAAGTTATTTGCTTCAATTAAATATAACCCATTGAAAAACGATTGGTAAGGAGTTGGCAAGTCAGCAATACCCTGGTAGAAACTGGCAGAATCGTGTGCCTCCAGATCTCTAACTACCCTGAAATATGTGTACGGTTCCTGTTTTCCGAATGATGGTGAGATATAGTCCTTTACTCTTTCAGCAAGATCAACTCCCAATGAGGATACATTATTGACAGGCTTCTTTTTCGAGCCTGTAAAAGCAAATAATGTTCTGGGCTCTCTCTCTTCAAAAGGTGTTAGTGTGTATATTCCATCTTTTCTGATGAATGTATCTAGAAAGATCTCCTGGGAATTAGCTGCGAAACTCAAGATAACAAGAAGGAATAAAAAAGCTGATCTCATCGGGTAGTATTATCAAATCCAAATTAACGCAATTAAGTCATGAGCAAAAAAAAGGCTTCCAAATGGAAGCCCTTAAGGATGAACATACTTTAATCTATTCTCTTACAATCTTTTGTTGCTTAAGCATTTTTCCATCAATAGAGGTGATCGTAACCATATAAACCCCTGAAACCAAATGTTCAGTCTTGATCACACCTGAACCAGAAAGACTGCTTTGCTGTACTTTTCTGCCATACATATCCGAAACAACCACGTTTACAGTTTCGGAATAGCCACCCATATCAATTTTCAATGCACTACGTACCGGGTTAGGATACAAGGTAACTATGGGATCTTTTGAAGTTGGTTCATTACGAGTAGCCGTACCCAGCTGAACTTTCAATGTATAGCAGCTACTAGCATTATTTGCATTATTATAGCCATACACCTGTGCATAGTAAGTTCCAGCTGCTGCAGTGTAGTTGATTGTTTCGCTGGTAGTGCTGCCGTTCTGGGAAATACCAACTTGTGTACCTGCACTGTTTACCAATTTTAAATCATAATCTGCAGGCAGTGTACCGAGCGTTAAGGTTATGGTTCCTCCGGTGGTGATCACAAACTTATAATTATCTATATCTCCACTGGGATTGATCAATCCTGTTATGTTAGTATTAAACGGAATTGTTGCAGCACCAGATGTAGTCCCATTAGTGGTGTTATCATAACTGCTCTGGCATCCTGTTGCAGTTGTTGCCGTGGCCTTGATCGAGTAACAGGTAGTACTGTTTGCTCCATTGTAGCCGATTACTTTAATATAATAAGTGCCGGCAGCCTGATTCGTGAGTGAGACTGTTTCAGTTGCTGTACCTGATGTACCTGAACCAATTTGAGTACCTGCACTATTGTATATGTAGAGATCATAATCCAATCCAGATGGACCAACAAGATTATATGCCATACTACTTATTGATGTAGTGGTGATCTTGTAGTAATCTACATCAGTAGCTGAGCTTATTGCAGCAGAATTAGTTACATCTGATGTGATTGCCAAAGCTGCAGCCTGAGTTTCATTTGGTTCAAACGCTGTTGCACAGGTTGCAGTTGTACCTGTTGTGAATTGTGCAGCAGTGTACCCACTTGAGCCTGATGAACAATTTGTTCTCACTCTCCAATCATACAAAGTTGATGCAGCTAAACCACTTAAGTTTACACTGGTTGAGGTTGTGCCTGTTGCTGCATTTGTCCATGTTCCTGATGCGTTGGTTTTGTAATCTACATCATAGCTTATTGCTCCACTCACAGCTACCCAGCTGATAGTTACACTGCTTGTGGTGATGGCAGATGACGTTAGTCCAGTTGGTGCATTACAAGTTGCTGGGGATGCAGAAGTAAATTGGGCAGAAGTATAAGCACTGCTAGAACCTGAACAGTTAGTTCTTACTCTCCAATCATACAAAGTAGCAGAAGATAAACCGGTAAGATTTACTGATGTGGAAGTAGTACCAGAAACTGCGTTTGTCCATGTGGAAGCGGCATTTGTTTTATAATCCACATCATAGCTGATTGCTCCGCTAACGGCCGACCAACTAACAGTTGCCGCAGATGTAGTAACGGAAGATGCTGTTAAACCAGATGGTGGAGTACAACCACTTCCTGCAGTTATGCTGAAGTTAGTATTAGAGATATCGAAAAAGATATTTCCTATTGCTTCAACTTTAATTCTTGCCGTGGAGGATGCAACATTTGGGATTGTTACTACTTCGCTACCATCATTTCCTGTACTTGCAGTAAGAACTGTAGGGAATGTTTGACCCCCATCCGTTGATAGCGAAATTTTGACATTAGCACAGTTGATCGGGGATAAGTTTGTGCTGTTTACACTCCATGTTACTGTTTGAGAAGAGCCTCCAGCCCAACTCACTGCGGTATTCGGTATACTCACTGCAAATGGACCTGCAGTACTATTAACTGTCACAACCATATCTGTGAATTGGGTTTGACCAACACTTACAGGTGAGGTTGAACTGTAAACTTCATTATCTCTAACTGTTAATCTGAAATTGAGTGTTCTTGCAACAGAGCTTAATGCTTCTGTGTTTGCTCCTGCATCTCCACCTGCTAAAGGACCGGTTATAGTTCCTCCTGCAAGAATGGTAGAAAGCTGAGGAAAATACCTGGTTGGTGAAGTAGTTGGTCTGAAAGATATCCAGTTAGGACCACTTGCTTTGGTTGCACTGGCAACACTACTTGCTCCGGTTTGTGAAGATGAAGCATTATCATTTTGTTCCCAGCAATAGGTTAGTACATTTCCAGCGTCAGCAGTGGCAGAACCCGTAAGTGCAAAAGGAGTGTTTTTAGGAATGGTATAGTTTGCTACAGCATTTACAACCGGCGTTGAATTAGTGATGCTTAATGTTGTAGGGCAGGTTTTGCTGTTGAGATTCGTTTGTATCTGAGCAATAGTTGCCTGGTGATAAAAATCAAAAGAGTGTGGTGCAAGATCCTGGCTGGTAATTCCTGCATAGCCCATGATCGTAATACCAGATCCTGGTTCTTTATTCACACCACTTCCTTCATTATTCATAGAAAAAGTGTGGTTACCGCCTAACTGGTGACCGATCTCATGCACTACATAATCAACATCGAAATTATCACCTTGCGGAATTCCATCTGCCGGAGAAGTATAGCCACTTCCCTTTTGTCCATTTACACAAACACAACCGATGCAACCTGCATTACCACCACCACCGGAAGCACCGAAGAGATGACCAACATCGTAGTTAGCTTCTCCAATTACAGAGGTAAGTGTGTTCTGTAACTCAGAATTCCATGCACCACCGGCACCTGTTGATGCTGCTGAATACGGATCAGACGAAGGTGTATAGTAAAAAACGGATGTAGTGTTAGCCACGAGATTCAAATGCAATGCAAGATCTTTCTCATAGATACCATTACAACGAGCAAGTGTATTGTTCACAGCAGCCAACACAAGATTAACCTGCGAAGCACTGGTAGCACCGAAATAATTTGAATACTCAGCCGTAACAGATTGTGCCAATCTCATGATCTTAAGGTTAGCACCAGATCTGCCAGCCAGTTGAGATCTACCAACAGTTTTGTCAAGATCAATAGCTAGTTGGCCCTCAGGAGTTGTACAACTCCATGGGTGAATACCTTTTTGACGATGTGATTTGAAAACAGCATAAGTTTTATGATCACTTGAATAAGGTTCGATGAACTCATTGTCAGTTTCACTTCTAAAGATCATAGTTTGCAATCCCTGTGGTGAGATACTGAGCTTTAGAGTAGCTGAAGGGTCAGTGATCCCTTTTCCGGAAAAAGCCCGGATCTCAGGAAACTGAGCCTGAAGTGCAGGTTCAAAGTTTGAAGCTTCTACAACCTCAAACCTCTCTAATATACCTTGTACATTCGGCAAAGAGATAAATGTTGTTCTCTTACCGGTTCCTACAATGGAAAAAAGTTCTTGCCTGAGCGTCGGAAGGTCAAGATCAAATAATTTGAACTCTTTTGGAAAAGTTTCTCTGCCTGCTCCTTTATCAATTACTATATCAAAGCTGTTGCGTTTGGTTTTAACCCAGGAGTTGCCATCCTGAGCAAAGCCAGAAATAGTTATTAATACCAAAACAATCGTTTGAAGTAAATTCTTTCTCATAATGATATTTGGTTTACGGAAAATCTGGAATCATCCAATATACTACCGCATATAAGGTAGGTCACAGAGGAAAGTTCGTTTGGGGTATTGAAAAACCGTTTGGAGTTACTGTTTTGCAGCATAGTGCAACACCTTCTAATCACCTTAGTATTTTTACTTAGTAAAAGCAATAAATGCTTGAGGCCGATAGGTACATGATTTTTTGCTTCAAATGAATAGCCCAACGCAAACGTTTGCTTAATTGTAACCATTCTCTCACATTTGGAAATGTAGCTTTATGCCCTAAAGATTCTGAATGAGAACGTTTATTGGATTGTTACTGCTGTGTTTTCATGCATCAAATGTTCAGTCGCAAGTGGTTGAACAAGACCTATGCTACTTTTATAAGAAATGTCCGTTTCCAATGCCCATTGTGGCTGAACCCACTTTTAAAAACGTATCATACTCCATAGAAGACTTCGGTGCAGTGGCTGATGGGAAAACACTTAATACCAATGCCATTCAACAAGCAATTGCCAAGTGTAGCAAAGACGGTGGTGGTAAAGTAGTTATCCTACAAGGAATTTGGTTTACAGGACCGATCGAACTACTCAGCAATGTGAATCTTGTTGTTGAAAAAGGTGGTGTTTTACAATTCACAACAGATCGTAAACAATTTCCAATCATTAAAGCAGGAAAGAATAGCAATACACTTACTGTGGCTTCGCCAATATATGCTTACAGTGCAAAAAATATTGCAATCACCGGAGAAGGTATTATTGATGGAGCTGGAGAAAGCTGGAGACCAGTAAAAAAGAATAAAGTAACAGCAGGGTTTTGGGACAAACTTGTAAAAAGTGGTGGAATACTGAGCAGCGATGGGAAAGTTTGGTGGCCTAGTCCTGAGGCAATCACAGGTGAAGCCTATCTTGAAACTTTAAAGTCAAAAGGTAAAGCTGTGACTCCCGAGGATTACTTGCCTGCAAGAGATTTTATGAGACCTTACATGGTGTTATTTGCTGATTGCGAGAAGGTATTGATAGAAAATATCACTTTGAAGAACTCGCCTAAGTTCGTTTTCTATCCAAGCAGATGTACCGACCTTACCATTAGAGGAGCTAATGTGTTTAACGAAGCATGGGCACAAAATGGTGATGGCATTGATATCAGTGCTTGCAAAAATGTGGTGATTTTCAATACTACTGTAAGTGCAGGTGACGATGGAATTTGCATGAAGAGCAGCAGAGGAAAAGCTGAGCCTGGTGAGGCTAACCTACAAAATATATTAATTGCAAATTGCAAAGTATACACAGGTCACGGTGGCTTTGTAATCGGTAGCAATACGGATGGTGGTATGAAAAACATATTTGTGTCGAACTGTGCTTTCAACGGAACTGATATTGGGATAAGAGTAAAAAGCAATAGCGGAAGAGGTGGAAAAGTAGAGCAGATATTTATTGACTCGATCACTATGGATAATATCAAAGATGAAGCAATATCATTCGACACTTATTACGAAGATGTGACAGCAGGAAAAGAAAAAGGCGATGTTGTAACAACAGCAATTGACAAAGTGCCTGAATTCACCAACTTCAACATTTCAAATATCAGCTGCAAGAAAGCTAAGGTTGGACTTTATATAAATGGACTGTCATACATGCCTGTGCATGATATAAAGTTCACGAATGTAAACCTCACCACCGATAAAAGTGCTGAGATAAACTATGCTAAGAACATTACGGCAACCAATATTATCTTCAACTCAAAAAAGGCTGCTTTCACACTAAAAAATGCTGAGAACATCGTTTTTAATGGAACTGAGGTGAAGTGATCGTTTTTTACTTAATAATAAGTCGAGGTTGAATAAATTGTGCCGATGATTACCGTTTTTCAGATACTCGTTGTGCTATTGTTCATCGTGATTTTTATCATGATCGTCTTTAAGCAAAAACGAAACACATCTTTCCATTTGCCTGAGAGCTATAGATACCTGCTGCAGGATTATGTGACTTTTTATAATAACCTGAAGGAGGATGAACAAAAGCACTTTCATGAACGACTCGAAAAATTCTATGCAGCGGTAAAGATCACAGGTGTAAATGCAGAATTGGAAGACCTTGATCATGTGTTGATCGGTGCTGCTGCAATTATTCCGGTTTATTATATCAAAGACTGGGAATACGTTCATCTCAAAGAGATATTAGTTTATCCCGGAAATTTCAATGTTGATTTTGACCAGCACGGCAACAACAGATCTGTACTTGGAATGGTAGGTACCGGAGCTTTGCAAAATGTTATGATCCTTTCAAAATGGGAGTTGAGACAAAATTTTATTTCACCTGACACTACACGGAACACGGCAATACATGAGTTTGTACACCTGATCGATAAAATGGATGGAACCTTTGACGGTGTTCCTGAAATTCTGCTTGAAAGAAAACATGTAACTGAGTGGAATAGACTGTTAATTGATATTATAGAAAGAACCAGTAGAGGAGAAACAGATATTGATCTTTATGCTACAACTAACCAGGTTGAATGCTTTGCAGTGATTTCCGAATACTATTTCTCCAAACAGGAACAATTCAAAATAAGATATCCTGAACTTGCAAAACTGATGCAGCTGATATTTAGAACACAAGCTTAGCCTCAATTACAACTGAGGTATTGCTAGGATCTTTTGCTGAGGTTGAATAAAATCTCTTATAGAATTTAGCATTTGTGTAGAAGCATGCGCAGGAACCTTTTCCATTATCGGCAGGTTACCAGCTAGATATAGCTTGATCTTTTCTGCCAGTTGTTCTTTATTATATGCTACCTGCAATTTCGTAATTTCTTCCATCCGAATGCAGGTATCAATTTGGTGATTATTTCTAGTCTCCTTCAATTTGCCAAGTCTTGGAAAAACGATCATTGGCTTTTCCATTTGGGCAACTGATAAAATTGTACCTGTTCCTGCATGGCTGATGATCAGTTCGGCTGAATCTACATAGTTTTTAAAGTCTTTAGGATGAATATAATCAAGTGTTTTAATGTTCCTGGGCTTATACTTCATTCCAAAAACCTGTGCGATAATTTCTTTACCCTGAAGAAGTGGAGCAACTTCATCTACTGCTTCGATCATTCTGTCGAATGGTAATTGTGAACCTACTGTAACAAAGATCATATCATAATATTTCCTGCGTAAACATTTTTTGGTGTAGCCAGGTGTTGCCACTGTGTGTATACCCTATCTGCAAACAACTCACACATTTTACCACTCACGGAAACTTTCTCGGCATGGCAAAGGCTTTCCACCCAAATCGTTTTAGCACCCATTAGTTTACCAATAAATAAAGCCAGCACCCCAGGAGCAGCACCTGTTGTTACTACCACATCAGGTTTGATTTTCCTAAACAGCTTATACATTTTAAAGGCAACAAGCGGAATCTTAAAAGCATTCCATCTGCTAAAATCAGGCACGGTGTAAAAAGGGAATCCTTTACAGGAAGATGCGAAACTCTCATGCGTAGATAAATACATTAGATCCTGATCTTCAAATGCGGGTTGTAACCTGAGAAGTTCTGTTATATGTCCACCACCTGAAGCTACTGCGAGAATTTTCATGACTTATACTTCCAATTAATTATGTCGTGATCTGTTAATAATTATGCTGCTACTTGCAAATCTGCCTTTTTGGTAACTTCTTCTATCAGCTGATCCAAAGCTTGCAATTGAACAATCTTAACGGTTTCTACTAACATCTCCTGAATCAGGTCTAATGCTCTTTTCAATCTGCTTTTTGTTTCATAATAAGGAAACCCAAATCGAAGAATATTTACTGAATTACCGTTCTTGTTATAATTGATGATGCATTTACAGTGAATACCTTGCTCGTTCAGCAAGGTGTACAATTCGTAAGGATTGTAATCTTTAAACCCTATAGAAAGCATCGGAGCAATAGAAGTATTATTCAATACCTGGAACTGCAATCCTTGTTCTTCCAGCATTCCTGAAATACCATCTTTAAAAAAAGTTGAGAGATCAGCTGAACGTTTCAAAATTGCTCCCTTACCAGTAGTTTGATAAAGTTTCAAAGCCTCCAAAACCTCTGCATACATGATGAAGTCCTGACCACCTTGTAGTGTTAATCTCGAAGCAGCTTCGTCAGCACCAAGTCCAACTCCATTCCAGAATAATCCACCGATCCATTGCTGAAAATCTTTCTTAAACCAGGTAACTCCACTTCCGTGTGGTCCATAAACCCATTTATGTAAACTACCTATCAAAACGTCAGCATCACCGAAAGGCATATCGTATAAACCAATTGCCTGTGTAACATCAAGTATCAGTTTACAATCTGGGTGCAATTTCTTTATTGCTGAAAAGAATTCCTGGTAAGGTGAGGTGTTACCAGTAGCATAGTAAACCTGTGAAACAAAAGCGATATCTGGCTGAACTCTTTGTATTGCTGCATTCAAAAGATCCTCGTTATTCAGCTCAGCATCTGTTAGGTAGAATACCTGGTACTCTGGCAATTTCTCGAATACTCCAATTCCTCCAACATGTTCATTCGCTGTTGTAAGAACTTTGAAAGGTTGATTAGCTTTGTTATTCAATACTCGAAGCATTGACAAAGCCAACAAGTTAATGGTTTGAGAAGTTCCGTTAGCAATAGCAACTTCATAACCGGTTTGTGGCCAAAGATCCTGGCAAACATCCTTGATCTCTGAAAGATATCTTCTCCCACATTCATACATCGCAAGTGGACTTCCATTAGTCTCATTTACGATTGATTGATCTTTACGAACATTTTTTACCGCTAATGAAGGTGTACCTAAGGTTCCTGGATTAAGATTTATTCTTTCAGTATTGAACTGAGTTTCACGAATCGTTTCCCAATAAGTTTCATTTTGAGATTCTGCTTCCTGAGCAGTTTCTTCATTTTCGTACTGACCCTTGAATGCATTGATGTGATGCGTAAACACCTGCTGATGGATACGATCCTGATATTTTGAAACAAGTTGAAACGTTTCTTTCAACACATCTTCTATTGCAGTTGCTTTAAGATTATTATCAACATGATCAGCAAGTACTTTGATATCGTGCTTCACAGCTGCACTTTCACTACGAGGATCGTAAACATGATTGATGGCTACATCGTAGCCAAATTCCTTTGCTATATCTTTTACACTTGCTGCGAGTTCGTTGATTGTATTATTTGCACTTGTTACATGATTCACCACTTTATGAACACCAGGCTCAGGAATTTCACCTGCGATTAATTCGAGTGAATCAACAGCATCCTTCATTGGCATGATGCCGGTTGTTTGATTACCCTTTCCATATACGGTTAAAGGATGTCCTGCAACAGCTTGTGTCAAGAACCTGTTTACTACCGTACCGAAAATATCATCATAGTCAAAACGTGTGTATAGGTCTTCACAATTCACCATTTCTTTTGTATAAACACCAAATAAGGTTGATTGCATTACTTCTGTGATGCGTAAACCCCATTTTCTGCAAGCCATCGAAAGGTAGTTGCTGTCGTTGATCTTAGAGATGTGATACACATCATCGGACTGACGTGGGAAAGGCATTGGTGAAACTGCTTTCTTACCATTGAACTCAGGAAAGAAATACCCTTCTGCGATATCAATTCCACCTGAAGTTGCATATTCACCCATTGAACCCATCTTGATGATATGAGCTTCAGGAACATGCTTTCGAACAGCCCACAACAATCTCATGTTGTTTCCTTCGTTATTATTGATTGTGTATAATGATTCACTTAAACCCAACATTGAGTAAGGAGCTGAGCATTGTTGAGCCATGTGATATATCGTATGTGGCTGCTCTTCTTTTATCAATAGCTCCAGTGCATCTGAGTTTACATCCATTTGCACATACTGCAAATTATCCTGACCGTAAATATCTTTGAAAGCGGCGATACGTTTGTGAAGTCTTGCGATAGGCAATAAGCTGTCAGACCCAATTTTACGAACAGTGTTTCTCCTCCATTCGTTATCAACTATTAGAATCTTTGTGTTCGGGCGTGTTACAGCAAGTTTTAAGGCAATAGGCCATCCATAGTAGCCATCACCACCAAGTACAATGATCGTCTCTTTCATAAGTTCCCGTTTTAAAATAAATCCACACTGAAGAATAAGTTCCTTTCTTAATAGTTTTTATAACTATCCTTATGCCAATTTTAAAAATTATGAATGCTGTAGCAAAGAAAGCTGCGAGCTACATCAACGTGTGCTTAGAAACCTCACATCATCAATTAATTAGACAGATTAATTTCCCTAATAAAAAACATACTTTTAAGCAAGCAACCATTAATTGAAGCAGCAGGAACACATACCACCATTCTATTTTTTCTTAATTATTCTTCCTTCGGGCATTAGCCAGGGATTTGCCACTGTTGTAATGCCTTTCTTACTTACCCAAAATGGTTTTTCCGTTTCAAGTGTGGCAACCATCGTAGCAACAGCCGTTTCAGCGAACTTGTTCAGGTTTGTTTGGGGACCTGTTGTAGACCTTTCATTATCATTAAAAAAATGGTACTGGATCAGTCTACTTGGTATTGTTGCTTCGTTTCTTTCACTGGCATTAATTGATATCAAGCTCAACAATGAATTACTACTTGCTGGTATTCTCTTTCTTTCCCAGGTAGCAGGAACATTTATGGTTCTTCCTATTACGAGCTTCATGGCTGCTTCAGTTCCCCTAGAAAGAAAAGGTGCAGCAGCCGGTTGGTATCAAGCCGGCAGTTTGGCCGGAACTGGATTAGCAGGAGGTGCCGGAATCTGGTTATGCAATCATTATGATCAACAAGCTTGCGTTTTTACATTAGTTGGTCTGTCTGTACTCTTTGCTCTGCCGATTTTGCGATTAAAGGATGTACTTCACAACGGCAGTGGTCCTTTTCTACATGCCATCAGTTGTTTAGGAAAAGATTTATGGGCATTGATCAAAATTCCGATTGGATTGATCACACTAATTCTTGTGTGTTTACCAATTGGATCTGGAGCTGCAGCCAACTTGTGGTCAAGTATTGCTACCGAGTGGCAAACTTCGGCTGATACTGTAGCTCTTGTTACCGGAGTTTTGAGTGCAATTGTTAGTACTGTTGGATGTGTCGTTGGAGGCTATATCGTTGATAAAGTGGGTGCATGGAAATCTTATATGATCAGCGGCGCTATTTGTGCTTTTGTTGCCGTAGGAATGTCAGTGTTGCCCTTTACTTCCATTGTTTTTATTCCAGGTGTTTTGTTATACACTTTTGGACTAGGTATGATCAACGCTGCATTTTCATCGGTCATTCTTTTTGCTATCGGGAAGCAGAATGCTGCAACAAAATATGCTTTGCTTGCATCGTTTGGAAATTTGCCAGTTGTGTATATGACAGCTTTGAATGGATTTGTTCATGATCAATATAATAGCAGGATGATGTTACTTGTTGAAGCTGTATTGGGAATTATGTTTGTACTACTTTTTTTGATTATTCTACGGAGGATGAATAAAAGGCAACTATTATCTCCTGTTGAATAACATTAACCAGTACAAGAGTGCGACGCAACAGTTGATGCCATGAAAAAGAAAAGCTGGCTCAACACCAGCTTTTCTTTAAAATATATCTTCCTTAACTCTTTTTACGAAGAGCTACGATCACTCCATAATAAGCAGGTTTTTTCTGCATGTTTACATCAAAAAGAGTTGGTGCATCTTCTTTAAGTTGATTAATTATGATCCATGAATACTTATCAGAAGGATCCCAGAAAGTAATACTATGACGTTGAGCTGCAGGTACGAGTCTGTAGTAAGCACCTATCGCAAAACGATACATATCCCTTTGTGCAATAAGATCTTCACTGCTTGGTTTATAACCGAAATAGTTCCATGGATTGGTACGTACATCCATTTCACTGATCCTTATTTTCAAACCAGTAGCAGCTAATTTTTTTAAAGTATTCTCAATTCCACCTCTGTCTACCTTGGTTGTAAGATGCATTTGAACTCCAATGCCGTGAATCGGAACACCTTGTGCTTTCAAGTCGTTTACTAATTTAACCAGGCTGTCAACTTTGGCTCCGTCCGTTTCAAGTAAACCTTCATTCAGAAATAAAGTGGCAGTAGGATCAGCTGTATTGGCATATTGAAATGCCTTAGCTATATACCCTCTACCTATTATATCTGCAAAGTAAAAATTACTATTTGTGGCAGTACCTGCTGCAGTCCTTAGCATACCTCCAGGAGCAAGAGGTTCGTTTACTACATCCCAGGCATGTATGCTGTTCTTGTATCGACCAATCGTTGAGGTGATATATTGCTTCATGGCATTTTCAACTTTGACAGGATCAAGGTTATTTTCACCTGAAAGAGGTTTCAATAAGGTTACGTTATCAAAATAAAAAGTTCCAGCTGTTGGAAGATGCATTCTTATTGTTGAATTCGTTTCACCAGCCGTAAACGTAAAGCTGTATTGCTGCCACGAAGGAGTTAAGAAAAATGTTTTTTCCTGGTATGTTGTGTTTTGTATGATGGCTTTAAAACGACTGCCATTCACATCTGCCCTGGCATAAAAAGTTAGCGTATAAACTGCACCGGGATTTAGACTGAACAGATCAGAATAAGCCTGAACGCTATACTGATACTGACCAGGTGTGACAACATTTACTTTCAGAGCTCGTGAACCTTCAAACGGAGTAGAAGTCTCTGACTGCCAGGTTGCAGTAGCACTAGGATCAACTTGTGTAACCCAGTTGGTGAAAGTGTTACCAGCTCCTAATTCAAAACCAGAATTCGAAACAACATTTACAAGAGAACCTGTTGCTGCGGTTAATGATCTTAAATAAGTACTATTTGTACTTTGCCAATCTACCAGCGTATGTCCAAACATTGTTAATCCTGCATTCTGTGCAATTGCAACTGCTGCGTCTGCTTTGGAATAATCGTAAGTACCTTCATTGCTTACAACAGAAGTGTGCTTGAATTCATTTTCGAAAGTAACTGAGTTGAAATGTGTAGTAACAAGAGATGCATAAGCAGCGTTCGAGGTCATTAGATCAGACCTCACTCCTACACCTATTGGAAGATCTGCAACTTGTTTTAAAATGCCCGTTGTATCAGTCGTTGCGTACTCATCAATAACTTCTGTTTTCTTCTTACAGCTAACACAGGCAATTGCTGCTACAGCAACTACCAAGAGTAAATTTTTGATCATATCCTTTCTATTAATTCCTTACTAAGTATTACAAAAAACTCTGCCAAAAGCTGGTTAAGCAAGTTTGTAAATTAAAAATGCCTATTGTTAATAGGCATTTTCTTCTCCTTTGATCACATTATATACTGTGAGGAAAATTATTTTGATATCCAACCAAAAACTCCAGTTCTCCATGTACCAGATATCATGTTCAATTCTACCCTGTATATCTTTAAGATCCTTCGTCTCACCACGATAACCATTTATTTGGGCCCAACCTGTAATTCCAGGCTTTAAAAAATGCCTTATCATATATTTATCAATGATCTTCTTGTAGTCATCATTCATTTTTATAGGATGAGGACGTGGTCCACAGATACTCATAGTTCCTAGTAATACATTAAAAAACTGAGGAAGCTCATCAAGGCTAGTTTTACGCAGAAACTTTCCGATTTTGGTAATACGAGGATCATCTTTAGTAGCTTGCTTATATTGAGTATCACTCTCTGTAGTTCTCATTGTTCTGAACTTGAACACAGGAATACGATTCAGATTTCTACCAAGGCGGTTTTGAATAAAGAATATTGGTCCTTTAGAATCGAGTTTGATTAGGATGGCAATTATTGGAATCAGCCAGCTGAGAATAAAGACGATTACAAAAACACTAAAGACAACATCAAACGCTCTTTTCTTAATTCTGTTAGCGATATCATCCAAAGGCTCTCTCCTTAATGAGAGGATCGGAACATGGTTGGTTAGATTTAGCTGAGCTCTAGGATGAACATAGGTATGAAAATCCGTAGCGAATTTGAACCTAATAAAATTATTCTCTGCCTCCTCAGCTACATCATATAAGAATGGATAGTCTTTCGCTGGAAGCGTTGAGTATATCTCCGAGATATTGTTATCAATTGCGTATTGTAAACACTCTTTGGGATTTCCAATGATTGGAAAAGTTGATAGCTCGTGCACATTCTCATATTCCTCAAAAAAACCTTCCACTTCAATGTTCTTACTTAGTGAAAGATGATGTTCAACCAGGTTCTTTGCTGCATCATTATAACCGATGATCACTACTTTTCTAACAAACTTCTCATGGATACGAATCAGCTTGATTGCCATTAAATACAAAGTCCGGCTGAGGATCAAACTACCGGCAAATCCACTCAAGATCATTGCAACAAACTTCGGCGAATAAGTGAAGGAGTAGAAATACACAAAAGCCGAAACAATAAGCAAGTAAAGTATTAAGGATTGAAGCGTCTTTCTTAGGATAACATTTGTACGATAAGAATTAGAATTTATATAAAGCGATGTTGTAGCAGCACTTAACAACCAGGCGAAATTACTGATAAGAAACAAGGATATATAAGCACTGTCAAAAACATTACTTATATTATTGACTGTAAATAGTGCAATTACATAAACCATGTTGATTCCCCACAGATCCACAAAGGAGAATACAAATTGGAAGAAACTGTTGTACCTGGTGTTCATACGGATAATTTATCCCGAAGAGTATATTCTCTATTAACTAATTTTTATACCAAGAAATAGTACGTATAAGCAGACTGAAATGCAACTATATGAATATTAAAGCCGGTTATTACGTGTGTAATACTTTGCCCAATCATCAAGCAACAAGCTTTCCAGGCTTAGATGTGTAATAAATTTGCTTGATCTGTTCAACCCGGCTCTTCCAGGAATTATTGTTCGCTACTTCTCTCCTTGTTGAGGCAAGTAACGCATTATCATCTTTGTAGGCTTCAACGCAACACTCAATAAAGCTGTCACGATTGCATTTGTACACAAGCTTTTCATCAAATTGCCAGCTTTTTAAGTTCGGCATATCAACAACTACAGCCGGTTTACCTAGAGCCAGGTATAACCAAAGTTTGTTAGGCGTCGCACCCTTATTTAATTTGGTTACATCATAGGGTGCAATACATACGTCTGCTTTACTTAAACAGTCGTAAAGGTCTTTCCCTGTTTTTGGTCCTACGAATTGGGCATTGGGATATTTGGCCAGCTTTTTCCGATTTGCATCACTGATTGGACCGATGATGATCATTGGAAATGTTTCCAGCAGATCATAAAGCAATGGCATATCCATGTTATTATCAAGATAGCCGACTAACCCCAGGGTGGGAAGTTCATTTTTTGTTTCGCAGAAAAGGCATTCATAATTGATTGGAGGTGCACCAAGTGGAACTACATGAGTATTTCGGTTGTAGTTTCCAATCTTGATACCCATATAATCAGAAGTTACTACACATGCTTTCGCTCTTTCAGCAACGAGCCTTTCAGTTTTTGTATGGTACCGATTGATAAAAGATGGATTGAAGTTGCCGAAGCCAACATTATCGTCAGCACAGTAAAACACTACGTTATCAAAATAATCATTAACCGCTGGTGCAGTATAATCAAAACTGATTACCATCTCAAAATCAACATTCAGTTGTTTGATCTTTTTCAGCAACCAGTTATGATACATCTCATTTAAACCCGGAGTTCTATATCTAACTTTATATACCACCGGAAAGTATGGAGTAATAACAATAACATTATCTTCTACCTGCTTAACTTCTATCCGGGGACGGCCAACACTGTTTCTTTCAACAAAGTAAACTTTACCTGCTTCCTTTAGTTCGTTTGTTACCTGGTGTCGTGCTCTAGGTGGTTCATTCCAGATTGTAACAGTAGTATAAACAAGGTAATTTTTCATATTCTTCAATTTTGGTTATCCGACAATTACTTTGTTTTTTAAACCATATACATAACCCTCTTTCCTTCCCATGAACATGTTGTAATATTCTTTTGCTTTTCGTTTATTGAGACAAAATGCCATTTTTACTAATGGAGCTGTGAGTCCTTTCCAAACTATGTATTTCGGCACTGCATAGGCAGCATACATCAAGCCCATAGCTCTTTGCCTTGCCCTGATGGTATCAAGGTCTCTGGTAAGAATTGGAATGTATTTATGATTAACACCAATTTCTGCGTTATAGTAAATTTTATATTCTCTTGATGCTGCCCTGAAGGTCAATTCCGAATCTTCTCCTCCACCAATGTATTTTCCAATGCCGATTGTTTCAAGAAAACCACCTAGCTTTTGAAAAATACCTCTATTGAAAAACAACACATAAGTTACGTACCCGGCAGCCCTAAAAGAGAAGACTTCCTTTTTAGTAAGCGAGAATGATGCTGTGTGTACTACCGGATTCTGTTTCCAGTTAATTACCAACAAGTCAGTGGTTGAATTCTGAACAAAGTATTTTTGGACTTTAATCAGGGAGTCTTCTTCAAACCAACAGTCATCATCAGGAAAACAAATGATTGGATACTTTGCCATTCCAGCTCCGTAATTTCTTGCCTTGGATTGATTCGCTTCTTTCATTTTAAGATGCAGAATATCCAGCTGAGGTTTATAGCTTAGAATCAATTCATCAAGCAGTCCATCCTGGTTTTGATCTACAACAATCACTTCCAGTTTGCTGATGCTGTTACTGATCATTGATTCGAACAATCGCTTCAATTCATCTTTTCTACGATAAGTCGCTACTACGGCGGAAATTCCTTGCATAACTAACCTGTTTTTTTACAAATGCATATAATGGATAAGGTCTTGGCTCTGCTTCAACTTCGTGTTCTTCATCTTCTTCAACCTTACCCTTTGGTTTGAATACAGTGTACCAGAAAAATAGCATCAGCAGAACAAAAAAGAAGTGCTTACCTCTAAAAAAACTTGTTTCTGTAATATTGTTAATCACGAATATCACTGACATAAAAAGCATCACGATATTCTTGTTATTCATTACCCGAAAAATATTAGTGAAGTAGTGAAAGAGAAATACAACCAACAAAAAAACTCCTATCCAACCATTATTCACTTTCATATCCAGATAACCATTATGACCCTGGTGTGGCTCCCAATCAAGTTCATGCATAGCTGATTTAGGATGATATGTTTTTTCTCCCCAATATCCTCCTGAACCAAAACCGATAATACTTCTTCCCTGGTCGTTAAGGTTATCGATCATAATATGCCATACATCACTTCGTCCGGTAAACGACAGATCTCTTTTTGCAAACTCGATCTTCTCAGCTTCACCGGGGGCAAATTGCTGTGTATAGTATGGCAGATAAATACCAGCACAGATCACGAAGATTAGTAAGGGTCTTATCATGAACCGGAGATTGTAGAGTACAAAGCAAATCAAGCCACCAGTTAATGATGTTTTACTATCACATCCTATCACCTGGTAAATAATAACAGCATTCAGAAATATTAAGGCTGGAAAACTGATTGATGTTCGCTTATAAAAATTTAAAAACAAGAAGAAGAACGACAAGAACTGTCCGAGGTTATTAGGTGACGAGAAGAATGATTGTTTTCTTCCTGTATCATCTATCGTCCAGCTTGATTCAGTTGGAAATAACGCAATCGAAAGAGCACTCAACAATCCAATAATAATTGCAAATCGTTTCAGTACATCAAAAACATATTCATCTCCCTTTTCA
>JANPIB010000122.1:0-12104 GCA_031424775.1 Chitinophagales bacterium
GGTCTTGGTGCTTCATAAATGTCAGGTGAACCTGCACCGGCTTGAATACTTCCTACAAGGAATATTCTTTGACCAACCTGGTTAAATAATGCTGTTGCAGTAAAGCCATGTTTTGGCAGATCATACATCAATGAAACGTTCACGAGGTAAGGAGATTGACCCTGGAGTGGTCTGTCAACTTTCAGGCTTTCATCTTTGATACGACTATAGATATAAGCCGCATTACCTTGGAGGGTGAAATTCTTCAGGTTAATGAAATCCAGCTTCTTTCTGAACTCTAATTCTGCACCGTATGAATATGCTCTTTTTGCATTTGCATAATAAAAAGTGCTTGCACCTCCTACTCCCTCATCAAACAATTGCTCTATTGGTTTTTCGAAATTCTTATAGAAACCACCAACCGTGAGCATTTCACCGGCTTGCGGATAAAATTCATAACGAGCATCAAGGTTGGTAACTTTAGTTCTCTCTAAAGTTGGCTTGCCCTGCACAGAAGCATTCAATTCAAAATCGTACAGGTTTAATGCTGCTAGTTCTCTCAACTCAGGACGGATCACAGTTTGTGAACCCGATAATCGAAAGTTGGTTGTTTTATTTAGTTTATACGTTGCATTCACTCCAGGTAAGAAATCTCTTGTCTGAACATGCAGGTGACGAGGATCCCAGGTTTTCCTGCTTCCGATCAACTGATCATAATCTTCAACCCTCAATCCCCAAACAACTCTTAAATTCCTTGTGAATTGATTATCTAATTGAAGAAACCCTCCGTTCAAAATAGTGTTTGCCATATACCTGAAAGTGCTATTCTTGATGGCACTAAATCCTAATAGGTTGCTGGTTGAAGATCCATCGCCAAAGTTTGATGTGTTGAATACCACATCAGCAGACTGTTGCCTGAGTGTTGGATTATCGGTAGGGAGATAATTCGCAAAAAGTTGAGCATCATACAACCTGTCTTTAACCTGCAACATATAACCGGCTTTAACCGTTTGCTTTAATTTGAAGAGGTTGAAGTTGTAAGAAAGATCACCACCTGCAGTGTAGATATAATCACTCAAGGTTTGAAAAATTCGGCTTCCGCTGTTTTGTGAAAGTGCATTTGAGATTAGGAGTAGATATGGTGCAGATGGAGTATTTGCTTTTGTGTACTGGATTCTTCTTTGATCCGGTACATATCCATCCAAAATATTGAATGAACCATACCACTTGAACAAAAGCTTATTGTCCAATTTATGTTCACCGGCTAGCTGTGTACTGCTAAAAGTGTTTTGCTTGAAAGTGAATTCAGTGCCACGGATAAACTCATCACGATTATAATCGAAGCCTTCACGCTGTGTTACCGCATTAGGAGCAGTTACGTTCAGCAAGGTTTTTACTGAAACCTTGTTTCGCTGATCGATCTGGTAAGCCAAGCTACCCAAAGCACCCCAGCTTACATCCTGGATATACCGATCATCTTCAAGTCGGTAGTTCTGAGTAAATCCTCCGGTACCCACCAATGTGTTGGAAATATTTTCTTGCTCGATCTTTTTGAAGTTTCTATTGTAAATCAATCCGAAAGTTCCACCTAAGGTTTTACCAAAGAACTTTGTATTGAATCCGCCATTAGCCTGGAAAGATAGATTTGGAGATGCAGTGGTTTGCTTTGCTGACCAATTGCTGCGTAACTGCTTTCCAATTGCAATTTTGTTTGGATTACTAAGTGTATCAAACCCTGACTTAGTAGTATATAAAGAAGGTAGTGCTCTTGTTCCATCTTCAAAACCTAACCAGTCTATTTTACCTGGTTGAGCATCTCTATAAAAATTTCTACCTGTTGACTGGGTATTAAATCCGGTTCCAATCTGGATGTTTAAAAAAGCTTTTGCAGGAACGTCTTTTGTATTTACTTGGATCAATCCACCAGCCCACTCACCTGGATATTCAGGAACAAAAGCTTTATTAATAACGATGTTATCGATCATAGCCGCTGGAATCAGATCGAAAGAGAAAGTTTTCCTGTCAGGCTCGGTGCTGGTGAGCAAAATGCCATTCAGCATTGCCTGGTTGTAACGATCGGCTAGACCTCTAACAATCAAAAACTTTCCTTCCTGTATGCTGGCCCCTGGTGTACGCTTTAAAACTTCACCTGTGTTCCTGTCTGGAGAACGGCGGATCGCTTCCGCAGAAACTACTGAAGCAACTGTATTAGTATTACGTTGGAAAGCGATTGCCGTATTGACTGTTTCTCTTCTACCTGAAGATTTGCTTTCAACGGTTACATTGTCAAGGTCTTTACTGCTTGATTCAAGCACTACATTAAGGTCTGTAACACCACTATTAGCAACTTCTACATCTGCAATAACCTTTGGAGCATACCCTAAAGCTTTGATGGTAATTTCATATTTACCTGCTGGTACTACTATCACAAAGTTTCCATCCACACCCGAATTGCTGCTTTTGCCGCCTTTTAAAGTGATCGTTGCACCGGCAATAGGTTCATTTTTATCATTGATCACTTTACCTGAGATTCTGCCTTGGGTTTGAGAAAAAACAGCGGTAGAGATAAGTGTTAGAGAGAGGAGAAAATAGGTAATAAGTTTCACAGCCTGTTATTTAGCAGCGAAGCTATCAGTACACTATTACGGAATTGTTAAGCCAGCATTACCTCCATGTTAACTGTTATGCTCGATGTTTTGTCCAATGTTATCTAATTATTAATTATACGAGTGTTCGAGGTGTTCAACAACGTATATTTACTTTTGACACCAAATAATTAGTTGATATGAATTTTAATTCCATCGGCAAGATATTCATGCCCAAGAATAAGATCTTTTATGGCTTGTTTGAAGATGTTGCCGACAGGGTTGAGCTGATGAGTAAGCTATTGGTTGCAATGGTAAACGAACCAGATTATGATAGACGTTCAGCCTATATTTCACAAATTGAAGATCTGGAACATAAAAACGATGACAGTACCCACCAGATCTTTACTGAGCTGGGAAGAAACTTTATCACACCTTTTGATCGTGAAGACATTCACTACCTGGCTTCTGCCTTAGATGATATTGCTGATTACATATTTGCTTGCTCTAAGAAGATCAACTTCTACAAAGTAAATCCCAATGATACCGGTATAAAAAAACTGGCTGATCTGATCTCTTATGGCTCAAGTGAGATCAGGATTGCTGTACATGGTTTGAGAGACATGAAGAACCTTCGCCAGATGACAGAAGCCCTGGTAAAAGTAAACAGCATCGAAAATCAGGCAGATGATGTGTTTGATATGAGTATTGATATGCTTTTTCAAACCGAAAACGACGCAAAAGAGGTGATCAAGAAAAGAGAGATCTACCAGGTAATGGAAATTGCTACTGACAAATGCGAAGATGCTGCCAATGTGATCGAATCAATTATTATCAAATATTCATAATGAACATGCAATTACTGGTGGGTTAGCCCATCAGCATATTACACTTTAGCACATTATTTATGTTCACACTGCTTATCGTAATTATTGTACTCGCTTTTATATTCGATTATATAAATGGCTTTCACGATGCTGCCAATTCGATTGCCACTGTTGTTTCAACTAAGGTGCTTACGCCTTTTCAGGCTGTACTTTGGGCTGCTGTTTTCAACTTTGCAGCTTATTTTATTTCAAAGTATTGGATAGGAGAGTTTAAGATCGGTAATACGATCGCCAAATCCGTACACGAGAACTTTATCTCACTTGAGGTGATCCTTGCAGGATTAATTGCCGCTATCATCTGGAATCTTGTTACCTGGTGGTTTGGTATTCCTTCAAGCTCATCTCACACTTTACTTGGAGGTTTTATGGGTGCCGCTTTGGCTCATGCCGGTGGTTTATCTGAAAACGGTGTAGATGTGATCAACTATGCAAAAGTGATCCCAACATTCCTCTTCATCTTTCTTGCACCCTTGATCGGAATGTTCATAGCATTCTTCATAACGATATTTATTATCCATCTCTTTAAACGGTCCAATCCATATAAAGCTGATGGTTGGTTTAAGAAAATGCAGCTGGCATCTTCTGCAGCTTTCAGTTTAGGTCATGGAGGTAACGATGCTCAAAAAGTAATGGGCATTATAGGTGCTGCAGTTATTTTCTATGAAGTCCAATCCGGAAATCCGAGCTATACTTCACTCGAATCTAAAGAACGTTTTGCTCACTTTGTTAGTGACTATTGGTGGGTTCCATTCTCTAGTTTCCTGGCAATTGCTATAGGAACTTTAAGTGGTGGGTGGAAAATCATTAAGACGATGGGAACACGTATCACCAAAGTAACACCGCTTGAAGGGGTTAGTGCAGAAACAGCTGGTGCCATCACACTTTATCTTGCTGAGCACTTAGGTATTCCAGTAAGTACTACACATACCATTACAGGTGCTATTATTGGTGTTGGTGCCACAAAACGTTTATCAGCCGTACGCTGGGGTGTTACTATAAGCTTGCTTTGGGCTTGGGTATTAACCATACCAATTTCTGCTATCATGGCTGCCATCATCTATTACATTGTTAAGATGTTCGTGTAACATCTTTCTTTTAGGTAATTTGCCACTTTATTCATTTCTCTATGGCAAAGATCCTGGTTACCGGAGGTTGTGGTTATATCGGCTCTCACACGATTGTAGATCTGATTGAAAATGGTTTTGAGGTGATATCTGTTGATGACAACAGCCGATCTACCAATTACCTTCTTGATGGCATTCAAAAGATCACCGGGAAAAAAGTAAAGAACTACAATGTTGATTTAAAGAACTTCGATGAAACGCTTGCAATTTTCCAGGAGAACAATGATATAAATGGAGTGATCCATTTTGCAGCGTACAAAGCCGTAGGAGAATCTGTTGTTGAACCTTTGCTTTATTACGAGAACAACATGTTCTCTTTGATCAACCTATTAAAGTGTGTTAAGGAGTTCAATGTTCCTTATTTTGTTTTCTCTTCTTCCTGCACGGTTTACGGTAATCCTGATGAAGTTCCTGTAACTGAGCAAACTCCACAGAAGCCTGCAGAATCTCCTTATGGTGCTACTAAACAAATGGGTGAAAGGATAGTATCAGACTTTGCAGCTCAGAATAAAACTGCATGCATTCTATTGAGATATTTTAATCCGGTAGGAGCACATCCTTCTGTGCATATTGGTGAGTTGCCTTTGGGCAAACCGGCTAACCTCGTGCCTGCCATTACCCAAACTGCTATCGGAAAGCTGCCACAAATGCAGGTGTTTGGAAGTGACTATCCTACAAGAGATGGAAGTTGTGTAAGAGATTATATCCATGTATCTGACATAGCCAATGCTCACACACTTTCGGTTCAATATCTTATCGATAAAAAGAATAAATCCAACTGCGATATATTCAACCTCGGAACTGGAAATGGCGTTACCGTTTTCGAAGCCATCAAAGCTTTTGAAAAAGTGAGTGGCGTAAAATTAAATTACGCTGTTGCACCTAGAAGACCAGGTGATGTGGTTGCCGTTTATGCTAATAACGATTTGGCTGTAATTACACTTGGCTGGAAAATACGATTCGGCTTAAATGAGATGATGGATACAGCCTGGAAATGGGAATTAAAAGTGAAAGCAGATGAGGACATGCTGAAGAGTCAGCAACCAAATCTTAACTGATCCCAAACCTCCTTTTTTAGCTCCGCCGATTGCCTTTACTTTGCAGCCAATTCTTAAGGCATGCTGAAAGACATTCAAATCCAGAACGAACAAGAAACAAGAGGTGGCTTTGGTGATGGTATTTACGAAGTAGCAAAACAGAACCCCAACGTTGTTGCATTAACTGCAGACCTGGCTGGTTCAATGAAACTGAATAAATTCATCAAGGACTTTCCCGACAGATTTATTCAATGCGGCATTGCCGAAGCCAACATGATCGGCATTGCTGCAGGTATGACCATCGGTGGAAAAATTCCTTATACAACGACTTTCGCTAATTTCTCAACAGGTAGAGTGTACGATCAGATTCGTCAATCAGTTGCTTACAGCGGAAAGAACGTAAAGATTTGTGCTTCACATGCCGGACTAACGCTTGGAGAAGACGGAGCAACCCACCAGATCCTTGAAGATATTGGATTGATGAAGATGCTGCCAGGTATGACAGTTATTGTTCCTTGTGATTACAATCAAACAAAAACAGCAACAATCGCTATCGCATCTTACGAAGGACCTGTTTACTTGCGTTTTGGTCGTCCGAAGTGGCCAAACTTTACTGCAGTTGATGGAAGCGATTTCATCATTGGTAAAGCACAGAAATTCAGCGACGGAACAGATGTTTCCATTTTTGCTACCGGTCACATGGTTTGGAAAGCCATTGAAGCAGGAAGAATCCTGGAAGAACAAGGCTTAAGTGTTGAAGTGATCAACATACACACTATTAAACCTTTAGATGAAGAAGCTGTGATCAACTCCATCCGTAAAACCAAATGTGCTGTAACTGTTGAAGAACACAACATCATCGGCGGATTAGGTGATAGTGTTGCCCAAGTTGCTGCGAAGAATTTTCCAATTCCAATTGAATACATCGGTACCAAAGACACTTTCGGCGAAAGCGGCAAGCCTCTGGAACTGCTAAAAAAATATGGCTTGGATACTCCATATATTGTTGAAGCTGCGAAGAAGGTGATAGGAAGGAAGGGATAGTGGGAAGCCAGCTGCTGTACCTTTGATGAAGCTTTACTTGCGTCGCACTCTTGTACTGAGGAATCTTGCTCATCTGAGCATCTGATATATAACTATCGAAACAAGTATTTTTTAGTTCTGAATGAGCAGCAAACTAACTCCATCCACACATGAATTTCCCTATTATTGAAACTGAAAGATTGTTACTTAGGCAACTGAATATTGGTGATGCTGAACAAATATTTCAGCTTCGATGTGATCCTGAACACAACCGTTACATTGACAGACCGCTGGCAACTTCAGTAGAAGATGCAAAAACTTATATCAACAGCATTGTAGAAAAAGCAAATACTCAGCAGATATACTTTTGGGCTATGACCATAAAGCCGAACGTAGAACTCGTAGGCACAGTAATGTTCCTGAATTACAATCCTGAAAAACTAACTGCTGAACTTGGATATGAATTACTTTTCAGCCATCAAGGGAAAGGTGTGATGCAGGAAGCCGTTGCTGCTGTACTCAATTTTGGAAAGCAGCAGTTGCAATTGAAACAGATAGATGCAACAATCGAAACTGGGAATAAAAGATCTTTCGAAATAGTGAAAAAATTCGGTTTTAGTAAAGACGAAGAAAGGTCTACAGACGAATTAGAGGTCTGGATTTTGCATCCTTAAACATTATCGGTAGCCAGTAAAACCTGCCAGGCTTCTTTTACTTTGCCGCTATCCAGCAGTTCTTTTGCATACAAATGAATCTCCTTTTCCATTTCAGCCGGACTAACAGAATAATATTGAAAGATGTTCTTTAGCTTATCATCTTCAAACGATGGTTCTACAACAGGCATCTCATGAACATTCGCCAGCTGACCTAGGTTATTTCCTGTAAGAATATTGCTACTTCGAACACTTTCAGGGAGAGCATCAACTCCAATTCCAAGTTTTACGTTTGGCTTTTCAACTATGAAGAGGTTAGATGCATCTACTTTACAATACCAATCTCCACCAAGCCTGGCAATGTGATGAAATTTGGTTTGGTCGATCATCGTTCCTTCAGCATTCAGGATGCTATCATCTACATGCATTGCCAATACCTCAGCAATCACCAACTGACCGGCACCACCCACTTCACCCAAACTTTTCACTTCATTTACCCTGCATTCAAGCTTCAATTTAGCTTCTTTAACCATTGGCGGCTTGACTATAGAAGCAGGTTCTTTAGTAAACCCTGCTTTGATAAACTCATCAGCACCTTTTTGAAATTCGCAGCTTGCTAAACTCACCTGCTGCACCATATCATAATCACAAATATTGATCACCACTTCAGGAACTTCAAGAACGTTCTGCAATGTGTGTTTAGTAGTATTGTCTCTAACTCTTCTAGCCGGAGAAAAAATTACTATCGGTGGATTAGAAGAAAAAATGTTGAAGAAGCTAAAAGGGCTGAGGTTCACATTCCCTTCTTTATCAATCGTACTGGCAAAGCAAACTGGTCTGGGAGCAATAGCATGTTGCAGCCAGGCTTGTTTTTGTACAGGAGTGAGCGATTGGATATCAATTCTCATGAGTTCTTAAAAAATGTTGTGAGTAGTTCAGCTAAGTTAGCCGTATTCACTTGTTCAATTGGGTGTGGTGTATCGTTCAAAATTTTCAATTCGGCGTTTGGAAGTGCTTTTGAAACAGCTTCGGCTTCTTCCACGGTAACCATCTGTCTTTGTCACCTAACATTACAAGGCAGATCTGAGTTAGTGAAGCGTAATCTTCCAGCTTTAGTGGATTGTCTTTCCTCATTTCCAGCAACATCTCGACAGTTTTGTCTAGTACCAGTTTCCAATCTTGAGGTGGATGTCTTTGTTTGAGTATTTGAGCAAAAGCAGGAATTTTTTGTTCAATAACCTCCGGCTGCAGCATCTTGATTTCCTTTGCAGCGATCTCCTCACTCCACTGAAACTTTGTTGCAAGCGTTGCGATCTTGTTTACCAGCTCGGGATAATGTTTTGCCAAAAAAATTGAAACATAACCACCCATGCTGTAACCGAAAATATTAACTGTGGTAATCTGCTTTTCTCTCAGAAATTCAACTAAAGATTCGGCAAACCCCGAAATAGAAAAATTTTCTGGTAATTCCTTTCCACCATGTCCAGGAAAATCAAACAAGTGAACAGTAAAAGCAGAAAGTTTGAATTGCAGTTCCTGTAACTGTGTACTGCTGCCAATCGCTCCATGAAGTAGCAATAAATGTTGCATTAGCTGATGGTTTCAAATTCTCCGGTCTGGCGATTTTTACGAACATTTCCGGCATTAAAACACTTTCCATTCATTACAACATACACACCGTTGGGCAAGGATTGTACAAAAGCAAGGGCACTACCCAGGTTGAATAATCCGTCAGAACTACCAAATTTGTAAGGAATCATTGCACCGGTGATTACAATGGTTTTATCCTTCACCTTTTCTGCCAGCACTTCTGCAGTAATTGCCATTGTATCGGTTCCATGGGTGATGATGATCTTGTCAGTATCTGCTTTCTTGCAATGATCCACCATCAATTCTCTATCCATATCGCTCATTTCAAGACTGTCTATCATCATGAGGGTTCTCACTTGAACGTTAAGTCTTGATCTGCCGAGTACCAGCATTTCAGGAAGATGGGTGTCTTTAAAATAAAGCTGCCCTGTAAGTTCATTGTATTCTTTATCGAAAGTTCCGCCGGTTACGAAGATTCGGATTGACATCAATCGTTATTTTGCTGCAAGATAAGATAGATGAAGAGAGCTTGAAAACTGACTGCATTCCAAATCTGTTAGTAAAAACATGCTAAATAAATTAGTTTAATTTAAATTTACTCCTATCTTTATCCTCCACAATTATATTTGAAGACTAAACCAAATTTTATGAGCAACGCAGAGAAACTCAAAGCACTGAAACTCACCATAGATAAGATAGATAAGGATTTTGGCAAGGGTAGCGTAATGATGATGAATGAGCGTGGAGACAGGGAAATAGAAGTGATTTCAACCGGTTCTATTGGTCTGGACACTGCTTTGGGTATTGGTGGAGTTCCGAAAGGAAGGGTTATAGAGATATATGGGCCCGAATCTTCAGGTAAAACCACTATTGCTACTCATATTATTGCGGAAGCTCAGAAAAAAGGCGGAATGTGTGCCATTATTGATGCCGAGCATGCTTTTGATAGCTCCTATGCTCAAAAATTAGGGGTTGATGTGGACAATCTGCTGATCTCTCAGCCTGATTATGGTGAGCAGGCTTTGGAAATTGCCGATCGCTTGATCCTTTCGGGTGCATTAGACGTTGTGGTGATTGATTCTGTTGCTGCACTTGTACCAAAAGGAGAACTTGAAGGTGAAATGGGTGACAGCAAAATGGGCTTACAGGCAAGATTGATGAGCCAGGCTTTGAGAAAACTTACGGCTACGATCTCCAAAACAAATACGGTCTGCATTTTCATTAACCAGTTAAGGGAAAAGATCGGTGTTATGTTCGGCAATCCTGAAACAACAACTGGCGGTAATGCATTGAAATTCTATGCTTCCGTTCGTTTGGATATTCGTCGTATGGCTCAGATCAAAGATGGTGATGAAGCTGTAGGTAACCGTGTAAAAGTGAAAGTGGTGAAGAATAAAGTAGCAGCTCCATTTCGTGCTGCCGAGTTTGATATCATTTTTGGTGAAGGAATAAGTAAAGTAGGTGAGATCATTGATATGGGAGTTGAACTGGGTATTGTAAACAAGAGCGGAAGCTGGTTTAGCTACTAAACCACTAAGCTTGGTCAAGGTAGAGAAGCAGTAAAAACGTTATTGGGATATAATCCTGAATTAGCTGCAGAAATCGAAGGAAAAATCAGGGTTAAAATTGCGGAAGCACAGGGAGCTTAATTAAATAAATTTTTGGGTTAGGTTAGTAAGTAAAATCCCCTGCATTTGCAGGGGATTTCTTTTATATAATACTAGAAACTTTTTAGTTCGCTCCGTTCTGTCCAATTACATTACCTCCACCAGCAGCTACCATATTTCCACCACCTGCTGCAACTAGATTTCCTCCTCCGGCTGCAACCATGTTACCACCACCAGCAGCCACCATACTTCCACCACCTCCTGTTACCAGACCATTAAATGATAGTTTAACTTCCTTTAGAATCTCAGCGGAAACTGCAACTGTTTGCAAATAAGATGAAGAACTGTTAAGGGTAGTGCCTGCTGTACTTTGACCGTTGCCGCCAGTTCTTTTTTTCCAATCCTCATGCAATACGAGCAATACATCATAAGCATACACAGGCTGAGATTTCCAATACTTTATTTCATCAGCGTTTGGAGTTTTTCCTAAAGCTTTTTGGTAAGATCTTTTTATAACCAACTCATATTCGGTCGGATTACTTGTTAACCAGTAGATATGTTTTCCGATCAACATGGTATATGAATCGGTACCCTTAGACCAATAATCATATTCTCCTTGTTGTGGATCTCGACCCAAGGCATCGTTGTAAGCCTTTTTGATAACCTCCTTTTGAATTGAAGGGTTTGAAGCAATATATTTTCTGTGCTGATTAATGAAATCATCGAGCTTCGCTGCATCTGTTCTGCCTTGCCAATACTGTATTTCACCATCTGATGGGATTCGGCCAAAAGCAAGCAGATAGGATGCCTGGATACGTTCTTTCCTGGCTTTTGCAACAGCATCTCCAACAGTTTGGCTTGAGGCAGTTGAGAACAATAGAAAAGTAGCTGTAAGGATTACAACCGATTTTAGAATAAATTTCTTCATAAGGCTGATAGTTTTAAGTAAACTAATATAATTGAAGTATTTATATTTTCGGTATTAAAAATTACTTTGAAGTGCGATAAACCGAACCTGCCAATGAAAAAGCTCATCCTCATTTTAATTGTTATCAAAACGTTTAGTGTTACCGCACAGGATACAATCACTAAAACTGATATTCCTTTGGCAGCTAAATTCTTTGACCTTAAGTACACCGATAAGGAAATTGATTCTATGTATGCCGGTGTAAGAGAGAATATTCGCAACATTAGCAGAATGCACCAGTTCTCATTACCAAACAGTGTTCCGATGACGCTGGCTCATAGTCCCATTTTACCAGGAATGAAATTCGAAAGCAAGCAGGAGCCAATCAACTGGAATATTCAGACTAATGTCCAGTTGCCGAAGAATAGAAACGAGCTGGCGTTCTATTCAATTCTTCAGCTGGCATCACTTATAAAAAATAAAAAGATCAGTTCAGTAGAACTGACAAAGTTTTTCATTGAACGAATTAAGAAGTATGGTGATACGTTGCAATGTGTGATCTCCATTACAGAAGATATTGCACTTGCCGAAGCTACTCAAGCTGATAAAGAAATTGCTGCAGGAAAGTATCGTAGTCCGTTACATGGTATTCCTTATGGCTTAAAAGATTTGTTTGCTGTAAAAGGTACAAGAACAACATGGGGTGCTGCTC
>JANPIB010000123.1:0-10009 GCA_031424775.1 Chitinophagales bacterium
AGCTTGTTTCAACAGCTCTCTTGCTTTGATCGGATTATATTCATATCCCTTTACCAATTCTGTATTTCTCGACGGCAATCCACCTGGAACAAATCCTGCTTCTGCAGGAATACCAATCGAGTTCCGCATATACATCGCCAATTTTCGTTTATCAACAGCATAATTCATAGCTTGGCGAAGTGCTTTGCTTTTCGTTGGAGAATTTTTGACCAACGGATTACTCTCATCTACCAGCATTCCTAAATATTCTGTGTTCAGGTAAGCATGTTTATTTAGAACGATCTTCCCTTGCCACTCATTTCTCAACTCACCTTTCTTTGAAAGCACTTCATCTTTGAACGATGGATCAATATCATTTATAAAATTCAGGTCACCTTGCCTGAACTGTAAAAACTCCGTTGCCTTATTATCAAAGAACGTCACCTTAATTGCATCTAAATATGGTAGCTGCCTTCCTGCTTCATCTTTCTCCCAGTAATGTTCGTTTTTGTGCAGTACCAAAGCCTGTCCTTCCTCCCACAAATAATATTTAAACGGACCTGAACCAACAGGGTGACTGCGAAAACTCTTTCCATATTTCTGTACGGCTTCTTTGGGAACAATGCTGCAATACTGCATACTCAAAATACCCATGATGGGATGAAAAGGCTTCAACAACTTCAACTGAAAAGTTGAATCATCTATGGCTTTGAAAGGCTGAACAGAATCTATCCTGTTATTGAAAATCCATTTACCGGTGCTGGCAGTTGCAGGATCAAGAATTCGGGATAAACTATACACAACATCTTCGGCTATGAGTTTTCTGCCTTTGCTGTTTGGGAAACAGACATCATCATGAAAGAATACATCATTACGTAGATGAAAAGTGAATGTTAGCCTGTCAGCACTTACGTCCCAGCTTTTTGCAACAGAAGGAACGATGTTGAGATTTGAATCCACCTCCACCAAGGTATTGTACAGCTGGTGTATCGGCCAAATCACCGACTGGTTCTTAGCAAAAGCCGGATCGAGTGAAGCAATTCCGGTTTGTTCGTTGTAAGTAAAGACCTGTTTGTTGGATGAATGCTTTGAAGAGCAGGAACTCAAAAGAATTCCAACAAGAACGACCCAGATAATAGCACTTCTCACCATGCAATTTCTATTTTGTACATAGCTAAGTGAGTATCTTTTGAAATAAGCTTGAGTTTATTAGTGATTGACTGAGCAATGAGAATTCTGTCAAAAGGATCTCGATGATGGAATGGTAAACTGGATATAATTAAGGTATCGTCAAAACTTATGGGCAGAAGAGTGAAATTATTTTGTTTGAGTTGTTGCGATAATTCATATAGCGGTTTGTGGAGTTCTAACTTTCCAAGGCTAACCTTTATAGCAATCTCCCAAATGCTCGCTATGCTTACATAATTAGTTTCTCCATTTCTTTCAATAAGTGATTTTGCTATTGGAGAAAGAGAATTATCGCCATCTAAAAACCAAATAAGCGTATGTGTATCAAGAAGGTTTGACATTAGTGCATGTAGTCTTTAAAATCATCAAGGGGTTCGTTGAAATCAGGCTTCATTACGAACATTCCTTTAGCACTTCCGAAGACGGGCTTCTTATTGTGATTATCGGAGGATTTATGTTCCTTCGATAGAAGCAAGTCAACAAACTCAGCCACTTTTGACTTTAGATGCTCAGGCAGTGCAGCTAATTTGTTGAACAATACTGAATTCTCCATAACCTCACATTTTAGCCAAATTTACCAATACAGGAGCTAATTTTAAGCCATGAAGCTGAAATTAATCCTACTTGTCATATTGATTCTCCCTTTTTTAACAAGGGCACAGTTGGATAACAATAAAAAGAAATTCACCAAAGCAGATACCCTTCGTGGCAGCCTGAATGAAAACAGGGATTGGTGGGATGTGTTGCGATATGATATTGAAGTGAAGCCGGATTTTGAGAGTAAAACTATTATAGGAAAGAATAAGATTATATTTAAAGGGTCATCTGACAAGACTCTCCACAAAAGGTGGGTAGCCTCTATTTTGAAAAAGGATACTCTTTCACTCCAGGTTGATTTACAATCGCCACTTCAAATAGATAGTATAGTAGTTGATGTGTATGTTATGACGGGAAGTAATCATAGTCCCAAGCCAATTACTTATGCATTCCTTCGAACAGAAAAAATCAGATTTGAACAGCATGATAACCTCGCTATTTTTAATTGGCCAGGAGACTTTACAGAAATTAGCATTGATTCTTTCACCATCTATTATCACGGCAAACCAAAAGAAGCCAAAAATGCTCCCTGGGATGGTGGGTGGATCTGGACAAAAGATTCTCTTGGCAGACCATGGATCAGTGTTGCCGTACAAGGTTTAGGAGCCAGTGCATGGTATCCTTGTAAAGATTACCAGGGTGATGAACCTGATAATGGTGCTTCGCTAACGATGATTGTTCCTGACGATTTGATGGCAGTAAGTAACGGCAAATTAGTTCAAGCTGAAATTTTAAAAGACTCATCATCTTATTATCTGGATTCAAAGCAAAAGTTAAAAGCATTGTTTAAATGGCTAGTAAAAAATCCAATCAACAACTACAACATTGTTCCGTACATAGGCAAATATGTGAACTGGACTGATACTTTAAGAGGACGTTCTGATACAATATATATTCCTGGGATTGATCCAACCATTTTTGATACTGTGATTAACCAACGAAAACTCGATCTCAGCTTCTGGGTTCTCGACTACAACCTCGAAAAAGCCAAACAACAATTCCAGCAGGTTAAACCAATGCTTCGCTGTTTTGAACATTGGTTTGGGGCCTACCCATTTTACGAAGATGGCTATAAACTGGTAGATGCTCCTCACCTTGGTATGGAACACCAATCTGCTGTAGCTTACGGAAACCGCTACCGCAATGGCTATTTAGGAAAAGATCGTAGCGGAACAGGTTGGGGATTAAAATGGGACTTTATCATCATTCACGAAAGTGGTCATGAATGGTTTGCCAACAACATCACCACAAAAGATATTGCCGATATGTGGGTGCATGAAGGTTTTACCAACTACAGCGAAACACTCTACACCGAATGGCTGTTCGGCAAGCAAGCTGGCGATGAATACAACTTCGGCACCAGGAAGAATATTAGAAACGATAAACCCATTATTGGCATTTATGGCGTAAATGAAGAAGGCAGTGGCGATATGTACGATAAAGGCGGTAACATGATACACATTATCCGTAAGGTGATCAATAATGATGAAAAGTTCAGGCAGATCCTTCGTGGACTCAACTCAACTTTCTGGCATCAGACCGTAACTACTCAGCAGATCGAAAGCTATATCATCAAACAATCCGGCATCAACTTTCAGAAAACCTTCGACCAATACCTGAGAACAACACAAATTCCACAGCTGGAATTCTACAACAGTAAAGGCAAGATTTTCTTCCGATGGACCAACTGTGTTGATGGTTTCAACCTTCCTTTGGTCATCAACAACAAACGTTACAACATCACCACTAATTGGAACAGCAGTAAACTGCAGAACAACGACCTTAGCAGCTGGGATGAAACCCAGATCGTAAAACAGTATTACATCACTGCAAAGCAGGTTACGAAACCTTAATATTGCAGCACATACTCGTAAATGGCAATTCGAAAGCAGGCAATTCTTTCCAGTATATTGGTGTACATCGGCTTTTTTATCGGAGCCATCAACACCTATTTCTTCGTGAAGAACGGATCGTTCTCTCCTGCTGAATATGGCTTGACAAGGATATTCTTCGACTTTGCCCAGAACTTTTATGCCTTTGGTTGCCTTGGAGCAATTCCGGTGATGTATAAGTTCTTTCCGTACTACAAAGACAACTTGCAGAAGAAGGAAAACGATCTACTCACCTGGACCTTACTCACAGCTTTCATCGGTTTTATATTATTGGTGATCATGGGTTATGTTTTCGAACCGCTGATCATAAGAAAGTACACTGCCAACTCTTTGCTATTCGTCAACTATTATCATTGGGTGTTTCCTTTTGCTTTCGGACTACTGTTCTTTTCCATAGTTGAAGCCTACAGTTGGGCTTTGAAGCAAACGGTTTTATCCAACTTTCTAAAGGAAACAGCTTTTCGGATCATCACACTGGTTTTCATACTGCTTTACTATTTCAAGTACATCAGCTTCGATGTGTTCATCAAGCTGTTCTCAAGCATGTACTTCCTCATCTTCCTCATACTGCTTATCCATCTTATCAGGATCGGTCAGTTCAACATCACTTTCAAAGTGAGCCGTGTTTCAAGGAAGTTCTGGAAGAAGATGTTAGCCATGCAATCGTTGGTGTATGGTGGAGTGATCATACAAGTGATTGGTCAAACCATTGATACACTTATTATTGCCAGCCGAATTGGTTTAGCTTCAGCAGGTATTTTCAACCTGGCTCAGTATGTTGCCAACCTCATTCAAATTCCGCAGCGAAGTATTCAGTCAATTTCCATTGGAGTTGTTTCTGAACATTGGAAGAATAAGAACTACAGCGAGATCAATCGTATTTACAAACGCTCTTCCATCAATCTCTTGTTGGTAGCTGTTTTTATCTACGGAAACATCTTACTGAATGTGAACGACATGTTTGAAGTGTTGCCGATCCAATCTGCTTTCAAAGCCGGAATAACGGTGATGATCGTTTTGGGTATTGCCAGAATTATCGATGCAGGTACAGGCATCAATGGTGTGATCATTGGAACCTCCACCTTCTGGCGATTTGATTTTCTGAGTGGAGTTGTTATGCTGGCAATTCGCATTCCTGTCACCTACCTGTTCATCGTCAATTATGGAATCGTAGGTTCTGCGTATGCTGAGATTTTTGCTTACACCGTTTACAACATTATTCGGTTTGAATTCCTTCGTCGCAAATTCAACATGCAGCCATTTGATAAGAAGACCATCTATTGTTTAGGGATTGCTGTTGTAGCTTTTCTATTGGCTTATTTTATCGGTGATCTGGTAACAATGAATACCTGGCTTAGAATTGTTGTACAAACTGCCATCTTCTCTGGTGTGATCGCAGCAGGAACTTTCTTGTTCGAACTTTCGCCTGATGTAATGCAACTTTATTATCGTTGGGTGAAAGGAGTGAAAGATTAATTAACCAGCTACAAAATATCTATTGAACTTCCGTTGTGTCACTCACTTGTACCTTTAGAACTTTATTCAGCCTGTAAACCTTGGGTAGTATTATAATTGCATATTTGATCGGTAAATTTTAAAAACAAACAAAATCTAAATCGCATGAAATCAATCAGACCTTTTATAGGAGCAAAAGACTTTGAAATATCCAGGAACTTTT
Source organism: Chitinophagales bacterium (assembly GCA_031424775.1). Taxonomy (GTDB): domain Bacteria; phylum Bacteroidota; class Bacteroidia; order Chitinophagales; family Chitinophagaceae; genus JAEZDC01. Next base: position 5,335 of record JANPIB010000123.1, read on the forward strand.
ATCGTGACCTGGGTTTTGATGAAGTTGTACTGTCAAAGGATATGTCATTGTTCAGGAATGAGCACATTGGATTTTACCTACAAAACTATTATGCAAAAGATTGGATTGACAACCTGATGGTATTTGTTGAAGTTGAAAATGTGGAGACCTATTGGCAATCGCTTTTAAAATTAGATCTAAGCAAAAAATATCCGGAAGCGAAAATAAAACCCATCGTTCAGTATGATTGGGGAAAGGAATGTTTTGTTCATGATCCTTCCGGTGTGTTATGGCATTTTGGAGAGTTTGTCTGATTATAAGTTTCAACTAAAACAAGAAACTAAAAACTTATTTACCACCTGTAACTGTGCTATCGGCAGAACTTCTCATCAATCTTCCGGCACCACGGTAACGGTCTTTCCAGTAAGCATCATTGAGGTCACTTACCGAAACACCTTGACTGGTAGCTGCATGAACAAATTTGTTGTTCATGATGTAAATACCCACATGAGAAATTCTTCTTCCTGAAGTATAGAAGAAAACAAGGTCACCTTCTTGCAGTTCTTCAATTTCAATACGCTGTGTAACATCATATTGTTCATGAGCCGTTCTTGGAAGATCAAGTCCATACACGTCTTTGACCACAGATTTCGTGAAAGCCGAACAGTCAATACAATCACTTCCATTGCCACCAAGACAATATTTCATTCCCCACCATTGGTCAATTGACTTCAGCATGGCAGAGTTGGTCATTTTCTCAACAGTTGCATCAAAAACAATGGCATATTTAAGCTGCAAAGAACCTGCATTTTCTATGGTTGAAGGTGATAGTCCGACAGTTGGCTGAACATAACTCACTGTTGTGGCTGTGACTTTTGCATTGTTTACTTTTTGCTGATTATTTGTTTTCTGTGGTTTTGAGGTGGCTGTGTTTGCCGAAGCTGTGTTTTCTGGAGTAACGGTAATATTGTCGAGGAACTTTACTTCCCCTTTTTGACGTGTTTTTGATTGAGTTCTAGTAGTGGATGTATCCTTAGAAGCCAGATTATGGATTGTCTTACAACTGGTAAGCAGACCTATAACTAATATTAATAATACAGTTCTCAGCATATGGGGTAGATGCAATATAGCCATGCTTTACAGTAGCGACAACGGGTGCTAAAAACTTTTTAACAAATTACAGCCTAATTTAAGCTTGTGGATAACTCCGCTTACGGCTAAAAAGCCAGACTTTCGATATTTGTGTGTTGAGGATGGATTGGGACACGGATAACACGGACTGGATGGATTTTCACAGATAATTTCTTGCGAACTATTTGTGTATAGCAGGTAAAAGTCCCACAATGTTCTAAATGTACAAGTGAGTGACACAACAGGTGATGCCATGAAAATTTGCAGCTGACCCAATATCAAACCTCAAACTTCAAATTTCAGATTCCCTATGTGCAAATTTTCACATTTACATGTTCATACTCAATACTCTTTGCTTGATGGGGCTGCATCAATAGACAGCCTGTATAAAAAAGCTGCGAAAGATGGAATGCCGGCTTTGGCAATAACCGATCATGGAAACATGTTTGGCGTTTTTGATTTCGTGAACCAGGCTTGGAAAAATACGAGGGTTATCGGTAAAGATGAAAAAGGAAAAGACATCACTGAGCCTGTTGTAAAACCAATTGTGGGTTGTGAGTTTTACGTGGTGAAGAACCGTCATCTACGAACTTTCTCGAAAGAACAAAAAGATGTACGTTACCACCAGGTGCTACTGGCGAAAAACAAAACAGGTTACGCAAACCTCATCAAGTTAACATCGCTTGGTTACATAGAAGGGATGTACAGCAAGTATCCCAGGATCGATAAAGAACTCATAGAGAAGTATCATGAAGGATTGATAGCTACCACATGTTGTATTGGTGCTTATGTGCCGCAAACGATTCTGCATGAAAGTGAAGAAGCTGCGGAAACTGAATTCAAATGGTGGTTAGACCATTTTGGTGAAGATTACTACATCGAGATACAGCGACATAACATGAAAGAACAGGAACTCATCAACACTACGTTGATGAAGTTCGCTAAGAAGCACAATGTTCCAGTTATCGCTACAAACGATAGCCACTACACAGATCGGGATGATTACAATGCCCACGACATTCTGCTTTGCATCAACACGGGTGAAAAACAAGCTACACCAGGTTATGATGATGTGGTGAATGATGATTTGCATTTGAAAGACCGCAGATTCAAATTTCCGAATGATCAGTTTTATTTCAAGACTTCAGACGAGATGAAGTCGTTGTTCAACGATATTCCTGAAGCGATTGATAACACCAATGCCATCGTTGACAAAGTAGAAGTACTGAACCTGAAGAAGGATATCCTGCTTCCGAACTTCCCTATTCCACCAGCTTTCAAAGTGCATGAAGATGATACTTTGAACCAGTGGGAATATTTAAAGCACATCACCTACGAAGGTGCAAAATCTCGTTATGGTGAGATTGAAGAAACGGTAAGAGAAAGAATTGACTTCGAACTCTTCACTGTGAAAACAATGGGGTTTGCCGGATACTTTCTGATCGTATCAGACTTTATCCAGGCTGGAAGGAACTTAGGCGTTTTCGTAGGTCCGGGTCGTGGTTCTGCAGCAGGAAGTGTGGTAGCTTATTGTATTGGCATCACTAATATTGATCCGATAAAATACAATTTACTTTTCGAAAGATTCCTGAATCCCGATCGTAAGTCCATGCCCGATATTGATACGGATTTTGATGATGAAGGTCGGCAGAAGGTGATCGATTATGTAGTTGATAAATATGGCAAGAACCAGGTAGCACAGATCATCACTTATGGAACGATGGCTGCTAAGATGAGTATCAAAGATGTGGCTAGAGCATTGGATCTTCCTTTGCCGGAAAGCAATGCTTTAGCGAAGATGGTTCCTGACAGACCGGGAACTGATCTTGGAAGAGTACTCACTGCACCATTCACAAACAAAGAAGCGAAGGAAGGCGAAAAATCGCTTGAAGAAAAAGAAGGTTTTGGTGGTGAGGACCTGGAGAACATCAAAAGACTTCGGGAGATTTACAACGGTGATCCGAAAGATCTGAGAACCCAGGTATTGAAAGAAGCAGAACGTTTAGAAGGCTCCGTTCGAAATACCGGAATTCATGCAGCAGGTATCATCATTGCTCCGAAAGATCTTACCGAATTAATTCCTGTTGCAACGTCTAAAGACTCCAATCTATGGGTTACACAAATCGAAGGAAGCATTATTGAAGATGCTGGTGTAATTAAGATGGACTTCCTAGGATTGAAAACACTTTCGATCCTGAAAACTGCTTTGGAACTTATCAAACAAAATCATGGAGTTGAGATAGAGATTGATAACATTCCATTGGATGATGAGAAAACATACTTGCTCTATCAAAAAGGAGAAACGAATGGTACGTTCCAGTTTGAAAGTGTGGGAATGCAGAAATATTTAAGAGAACTGAAGCCGGATAAATTTGCTGACCTTATTGCGATGAATGCTTTGTATCGTCCAGGTCCGATGGCTTACATTCCACAATATGTTTCCCGTAAACATGGAAGAGAAGAAGTAGTGTATGATGTGCCGGATATGAAAGAATATCTGGAAGAAACTTATGGCATCACCGTTTACCAGGAACAGGTGATGTTGCTTTCTCAAAGCCTTGCAGGCTTCTCTAAAGGTGATGCCGACGTTCTGCGTAAAGCAATGGGTAAAAAGCAGAAGTCAGTATTGGATAAGATGAAAGCTCAGTTTATTGATGGTGCTACTGCAAAAGGTCATGCTGCAGATAAGCTGGAAAAGATATGGACTGACTGGGAAGCTTTCGCTCAATATGCATTCAATAAATCTCACTCAACTTGTTATGCATTCGTAGCTTACCAAACTGCTTACCTGAAAGCCCACTACCCTTCTGAGTACATGGCAGCGGTTTTAAATCATGCAGGAGGTATTGAAAAGATCACCTTCTTTATGGAAGAGTGTAAACGAATGGGATTAAAAGTGCTTGGTCCGGATATTAATGAATCGAAGAAAGGCTTTGCTGTTAACAAGAAAGGTGAGATACGTTTTGGTTTGGGTGGATTGAAAGGTGTTGGTGAAGCTGCTATTGAAAGTTTAATTGAAGAAAGAGAAAAAGCAGGTCCTTATAAGACGGTGTTTGATTTTATCTGTAGAGTGAACCAGAGAACGGTTAATAAGAAATCTCTTGAAAGTTTAGCTTACTCCGGTGCTTTTGATTGTTTTCCTGAGTTGCACAGAGCTCAGTATTTCTTTACTATGCCGGGTGATACAAAATCTGGCTTGGAAAGGATCATACAGTTTGGTAATCAATACCAGGCTAATAAAGTACAAAGTACAGCCAGTTTGTTTGGAGCTGATGCAATGCCAGAGATCCCAACTCCCAAGTTGCCAATGTGTGAGCAATGGAGTTTGACTGAAAGACTGGATCATGAAAAAGAAGTGACAGGAATCTTCATGAGTGGTCATCCCTTAGATCATTTCAAATTTGAGTTGAGATATTATGGCATTATGCCTTTGGCAGATTTTAATGAAGTGAAGGAATCAAACACATTGGTTTCTGCCAACCTGAACAAACCTTTCCGAATCGCAGGTTTGGTGACTGATGCACAGCATCGTGTTACAAAAACCGGAAGAAACTTCGGCTCGCTT
>JANPIB010000124.1:0-7751 GCA_031424775.1 Chitinophagales bacterium
AGAAAGCAAAGACACAAAGTTTTTTCATTAGAGATTGTTTGCAACCCTGTGAATGCCATCTTTAATTAACACCACATTGAAGTTAATGAGTAATCCAAGCTTTAATTTGGTGAGTTTGAGATAAGTCTGTAACTGTTTATAATGGACAGGAGCTAAATCCTCAACTGATTTAATTTCAATGATCACTTTGTTTTCTACAATAATGTCAGCCCTGAAGCCAACTTCAAGTTTGATCTCCTCATGTATCAAAGAAATTCCTTGCTGGCAAGTAAAAGATAAGTTTCGTTTGGCTAACTCATAGCCCATCAGTTCTTCATACACACTTTCAAATAATCCAGGACCGTATAGTTTATGTATATGAAAAGCTACATCAACTACCTCTTTCGATATCTCGTTTTCAGTAAGTAGTGCAGGTACTTTATTCATATTTAACTATTGAAACTTTGCTTCTTTCTTCACTTAGCGGCTTTGCGTGAAACTCTTTGCTGTAATCTCTTCATACAAACTCTGCACTAAACCATCAGCCAATCCTATCTTGGGAACAAATATCTCATTAATCTCAGCCCAACGCATTACGTTGATGTAAATCTGAAGAGCCGGAGCAATCACATCAGCTCTGTCTTCTCTCATCTTGTAGTTCCTCATCCTTTCTTCCTGTGTAAAACTTGAAAGCTCTTTGTAGTAATCTTTCAGTAATTCCAACTGTAATGGCTTCCCTTCTTTCTTTTTACTTAAAGAGAATACTTTGTTGATGTTTCCACCCGAACCAATTGCTATCATTGGCAAGGCACTTTTAGTGTTCGTCTTTAAGTGATCTTTCATTTCTTCCCAGGCACTTTCTTCTACCTGTCCTTTTAAAAGACGAATTGTACCAATGTTGAATGATTCCCTGTACTCCAGCTTGCTATCAGAAAAGAAGGTTAGTTCAGTACTTCCACCTCCAACATCAATGTATAAGTAGGAGTGAGCTTTATCCAGGTTCTCAGCTACATGGTTCTCATAGATATAAGACGCTTCTTCATCACCTGTAATAATGGAGATATTAATACCTGTTTCTCGTTTTACCATGTCGATGATCTCCGGTCCATTTGCAGCATCTCTCATAGCCGAAGTAGCACAGGCTTTCAGGTGTTTGATGCCGTACACTTGTAAGAGGTAATGATAAGCCTTCATCGTTTGCAGGAACATTTCCTGTTTCTGTTTAGATATCTCACCTTTTTCAAAAACATCAAAGCCCAATCGAAGTGGTACACGAACAAGATTGATCTTATTGAACTGTGGCTTTCCACCATCTTCGTCTATTACTTCAGTGATCAGCAATCTTGCTGCGTTACTTCCAATATCTATTGCTGCTAATTTCAAATCCGGAATTTGGCGGAAGTTACATATACTTTCACGCAAAGAACGCTAAGGAGCTAAGTCGGCAAAGTTTTATCCATAGCATACAGCTTATCTTCTCTCTTTGCCTCTTGCATTCTTTGCCGCTTTGCGTGAAACGATGCTTTGGCATGATTTCTTCGACTCTTCCACCATGCCACCGACCGTAAAATCCAGGAAAGTATCACCAGTTACCCTTCCTGAAAACATTGAACCAATGCTTGCCACTTTGGTTGATGAACCATTCCACGAAGAAGGTTGGATCTATGAGATCAAATGGGATGGTTACAGAGCTTTGGCTTACCTGAACAACAACAATGTTGAAATTCGTTCCCGTAACAATAAATCCTTTAACCAGAAATTTTATCCAATCTATGATCGTTTGAAGAATTGGAAAGTAAATGCTGTGTTCGATGGAGAGGTCATTGTTATGAACGAAAAAGGTGCTGCCGACTTCAGTGATCTGCAAGGCTGGCGAAGTGAAGCTGATGGTCACCTGGCTTACTATATTTTTGATATTCTCTGGCTTGATGGTGAAGACCTTACCAGAACGCCGTTGAAAGAAAGAAGAGATATCCTTCGTTCTATTATTCCTGAAGGTGATGCAACACTCAAGCTCAGCGAAAGCTTCGATGCTGAAGGAAAAGAGTTATTTCAATTGGCTGAACAGTTTGGGTTAGAAGGTATCATTGCTAAGAAAGAAGATAGCTTCTACAATCCCGGCATTCGTTCAAAAGAATGGCTCAAGATCAAAACCGAAAAACGGCAAGAAGCTGTTATCGCTGGTTTTACCAAAAACGAAGGCACTTCCAAAAAGTTCAGTGCATTGCTACTTGGCTTGTATGAGAATGGAGAGTTTGTCTTCATAGGTCCTGTGGGTACTGGGTTTAGTACAAAGCTGCAGGAAGAGCTATTGAAGAAGATGAAGCCATTTGAAACAACGAAGTGTCCGTTTAAGGTATTACCTGATTATAACAAGCCTTCACGTTTTCGTCCCAATCCACCCAGGGCAGAAGTAACATGGCTAAAGCCAAAGATTGTTTGTGAGATCAGCTTTCGTGAACTTACAAAAGACGGAGCTATCCGTCACCCATCTTTCAAAGGGTTACGAGAAGACAAAAAAGCAAAAGATATTAAACGTGAAACGGAAACACCTGTGCTGGATGTTATGAAAGAAGAAAAAGTGCTTAAGCAAAAGAAGCTGCTCTCATCTCCCGGAAAGAAAGAACGTAAAACATTACTCAATCCGAAAGAGGAAGCTCAGACAAGGAACATCGGTGGTCATGATCTCAAGTTCAGTAATCTTAGCAAGGTGTTCTGGCCAAAAGAAGGTATTACCAAACGTGACCTGCTCAACTACTATTACCAGATCGCACCTTTCATGTTGCCTTACATGCAGGATCGTCCGCAAACGCTGTATAGTCATCCATACGGTATTGAGGAAAAACCCTTTTACCAGAAAGATGTAACTGGTAAAGTGCCTGGCTGGATAGACACTTTCCCTTACTTCAGTGCTACCGAGCAAAAGCAAAAGAATTTTCTTGTTTGTAATGATGAGGCAAGCCTGCTGTACATCGCTTCCTTAGGTTGTATAGAAATGAATCCCTGGAGCAGCAGGAAACAGTCTCCTGATAATCCTGACTGGTGCATCATTGATCTTGATCCTGACAAGAACACTTTTGAACAGGTGATCACAGCTGCACAAGTGGTGAAACAAGTTCTCAATGCTATTGATGTGCCTTCTTATCCCAAGACCTCCGGCTCAACTGGTATTCATATTTACATTCCGCTGGCAGCGAAGTATGATTATGAGGATTCAAAAGAGTTTGGCAGAGTGATCGCTAAGCTGGTACATGCCGAGTTGCCAGATTTCACCAGCATTGAACGCAAAACCACCGACCGTAAAGGCAAGATGTATATTGATTTTCTGCAGAATCGTCCACAGGCTACGGTGAGTGCACCTTATTCGCTTCGTCCCAAACCCGGTGCAACAGTTTCAATGCCTTTGCATTGGGAAGAAGTAAAGCATGGTATGCAGATGAAAGATTTTACTATTTCCAACGCCGTTGCAAGAGCAAGAGAAGTCGGCGACATCTTTAAACCGGTACTTGGTAAAGGCATCAGCCTTGAAAAAGCACTCAAGAAGGTGAAGAATGTGTTTGGATAAGCTTTATGTCACCCTGAGACTCTCGAAGGGTGAGTTCAAAACTTGGTAAGCCTTTTGGAATGCTTTAACAATGCTACATAATTCAAATGTTCTTTACCCATAGCCGCTGTATTTAAAGAACAACATGAAACCGGCAGTATTGGCAATCATAATAGTTGGATCCTTCATCACAGGATGTAGAGTTTACAGGCTCACACCTGAAAAGATGATCGAACGCCAGGCAAAGTTCCTTGATTCAGGATTAGAAGATACTTTGCTTGACTTCAGCAGCGACCAACCACTTCGTGTTGCTATCACGGCTTCCAAAAAGAAAAGCAGTTGTGTTTATCTCGGCTATGCACCCAGAACAAGAACTAAAAAGGTGTATCTCTCTACCACAAAGCGGCTGTTCCAGGAATATAATCAGGAGGCGAAACGACCTCAGCGTACAGAATTCGCAGCACTGAAACAACAAGGTGATAGCCTGGAACTCAACAGCGAATCAATTTCGCATATACTTATAGATGATAACATTTACCGCTTCAACGATTTTAATTACGCCGTATCTGAATTCAGACGGGTATTGAAATCACAGGGCAAACTAATGATCAGGATCATTGAGTTTAGAAAAGCAGTGCTTGACCCTAAACGACAGCTGGCTTTTAAAGCCAAACCAGAAGGCACTACAACAGCCATCAAAGAATATTTTGAGCAGAGAGGTTTCAAGCTCATCGAAATCCACAAGACAGTTCTGAGTAAACCGTTGGCAAGAGCTACGAAGGAAAAAGAACTGGTCTTTCTTTTTTCTAAAGTTTGATTTTATTTACTTGGCTGCATTACTACTATTAAACATTTGTTGTGTCACTCACTTGTACGTTCTGAGCATTACTGAGCTTTAACATCATTGCAATGAATGGTACCGTCATTGGAAGAACAATGTGGAGATAAGGTTTTCAATAGCTCCAGTCTTTAGACCGGAGAAAATTGATACCCAAAAATAAAATGGGCTTTAGCCCAAAATAAAGGTGTTGGGCTAAAGCCCTTGTTGAATAGGACCTTTTTTCTCCAGCCTGAAGGCTGGAGCTATTAATCAGGGGCTTACCTGTTTAAAAGGTGGAAAACTTGTATCGCCCGATAAAAGATATTTATTTTTGGAAAATGAAAAAGGTATTATCAATCCATTACTCACTATATCTCTACTTTTTTGCAGTAACGATTGGTATATTGTGTTCTGATAAAAGCTTTACTGCCATTGTTGCTTCCATTTTGTTTTGCAGTCCTTTATTGCTGATGTATGAAAAGGAAGAAGCATCGTTGTAGGTGTCAAGACACCTTATTGCCTGTTCATAATCCTATACATTTCTTTCAAACGCCTTTTTTATTTTGCCTTTTTGAACATCGTCAAGGTTTTCACTGAAGGGATCATATTCAGCTTTTCTCCATTTATTTTTCCTATACACAAAAGCATAAGCTAAATAATTTCCTTCGTGGGGCATAGCTGTATCTTTTTTTACGGAAGCATCAACCGTAAAATGCAGTTCTAAAATATCTTTTTCCTGGTGCTGTAACGCTACATCAAAGCAATTGCCCTCGTTAAGCATTTTTTTAATAGTGCTTATATTAAACTTCGTTGCATCTTCACCAATGTCTGCAGGCAACATTGCCTGCCCAAGTATCCAGTTTTCTTTACCATTTGGGCGTTTTAATATCCAGTAATGCTTTGGTTTTTTAACGCCTTTTATTTTACAACTACAAAGTTTAAGATTGATTGATACTTTACACATGGTTAAGTAATTTGATTATTTTCCTGTATTTCTTTGCCTTCCATGCTATTCAACCACTGTACAAATTCAGGCTTCTCATTTTCTAACCATGTCCTGTCATACTTTGTCATGAAATCTATAACCTGTGGTGAATAGCATTTCTGTAGCCTGAAATATTTAATATATCCTCTATGCAAAACGATCTCGATCATCCGAAATGATTTTCTGGGCTTGCCTAACACCCTTACAGCTTCATGACCATTGCCCCCATACATAAAAGCACAATACACTTTTGTACCTGCACCAAAATGTTTTGTTCCGCTTTTTACTTCTTTGTTTTCACCTAAATAATGGTCACCTATAATATTGCCCACAATTACTTCATAATAATAAACTCCGTTATCATCCCACATCTGCTTTTGTTTAATGTTGATGTTGCAGGTGTCAGACACTTTTAAAGTGTCAGACACCGGATTTTACATAATATGCTGCTGCTTTGCAGGAGAAATAATTTCATAAGACTCCTTGTAAAACATTTTCGCATTAAGATCCAATAATTCATACGCCTTTTGAATAGTGCAAAGCTTTCCTTTACGTTTACCTATGTAATCTGTAAACGAAGAAAATTCCCAATCCTCCATTTTCTTAACCAATCCTGCATGCATTGGGTTTTGATGAACATAATGAAATGCAGTAAGACTATAGTCTGTAGTTGGATCAGAAACTTGCTTTGCTTTTGTTTTTTGCTGGAATAGATTACCGGTTAAATTATACTCCTTATTGATGCCTTTGGTGTAACTGCTTAATAAAATTCTTATACCTTCTGATAAGGATTGCATTGGAATAACTTTATCAGGTAGGAGTTGAGCCGAGACATCTGTAGTATGAACTAATAAATGAAAATGGTTCGGCATTAAGCACCAGCAAAGAATATTACAACGGGGTTTAATGATTTGATTAAGCTTTTTAAGAAAGTACAAATAGTTGTCCCGGGATTTGAACAGGATTTGCTTTTGATTACCCCTATTGTAAACATGATATATCTCGTTTGGAGCAAAATACATGCTGATAAATTTAAGCTTTTATACCGGTGTACTGCTTCTGACACGTATTCTAGGCCGAAGTACGGTAGTACGGTGTCTGATACTTTTGAAGTGTCTGACACCTAAGTTCCGATTCACTTTTGAAGTGTCTGCCACGTATTCTAGGCCGGGGCTCGGTAGTACGGTGTCTGACACTTTTGAAGTGTCTGACACCTATACTTTCAAAAATCCCAATTCATACACCATCGGCTGCAGCTTTTCTGTGAGAGCTTTATATGCCTCTTCAAATTCTTTAAAAGATACCGGTGGAAAATCTCCACTACTATTACGAGCCTGTAAAGCTTTACGTATCTGGTACCAGCCAACATCAGCTCTGTTTAGTTTTAGTTCGTCTCTTACACTTCTTACATCGGTGTTGGTAAAGTAAGCCTGCCATAGTTTTTTTCCTTCAGCTAATACAGCTTTGGCTTCATCACTAAATGTTTTATCTGCTATATAACGAACCATGAAATCACTTTCAAAACGTTCCGGTGATCCAACTTCTTCTTCGGTATAAGGAATAAAATGATTTACGATGCTCCATGTTTTGCCATTCCATTCTAAACCGTTTGCACTTGCTGTAAGATTACTGCCATTGAATAACATCCATATAAAACAATCATTTTTAAATTCATCTGTTAACGGTTCTGTAGGTTGGAGAAATTGGTCTCGGTCGTTGAGCCATGTTTTCTTAGTAACAAGCCTCACCGTAAATATGACGGCTACTTGCCAAAGATTATCAGCATTGACAAAAAAAGCACCTGGACTGCTATAACCAGAGGAAAGCAATGCGGTTAAGTTCGCATTTTGCATATCACTTGCATGTGCATATAAACTTCCAACAGCATTATCAGACCAATATAATCCACGTATATCTTTTGTTTTAGTAGCAGGGATAATTGCATTTTTTAATGGTACAGCTGATGTTTTATTAGGTTTAGGTCTGTTAACCCACTTAGTTAATAAATTATCAGTAGGTAAATTATAAAAGCACTTTTCTCCAATAGCTTTCGCATTTTTATCTAATACATCCGTATAAATTTCTACAATTTCATTTGTCTTTTTACCGTTCCTGTTTGTTTTCCAAATTAAAAAACCAATTGGAAACTCTCCTTTCAGTCCTTCAAAAGATTTGCTATGAACAACAAACCCACCTAAATATTCGGCGTTCCAAATCTGTCTAAACTCCTCAAAGTTTGGAGATGTTACATATTTCAGTTTACTAAAGATTGCAATTGTTGCATTGGGGATTTCTTTATAAACTCTAACAATAAATTGAGCAAACAATTCTCGTTTGGCATAACCAAACTCGGTCATTACTTCGGACATTGTAGTAGTAGCAACTCCTTCTTTATTGCCACTTTCTACTCCAGTTCCCGCTTC